>DASUAD010000184.1:0-3519 GCA_035763965.1 Thermoanaerobaculia bacterium
CCGGACGCGCTGCGGGACTCGATCATCTTCGGACTGGCAGAGCAGGTGGGAGAGGAGATCGGAGCCTCCCGGGGCCGAGCGCTCCGGCGGTCTCTCGAGCTCCGTCCGAGTCCCGGGTACTACCTCGACGACCCCGAGTTCCTCGAGCCCCACCGGCGCGGCGAAATCCTCGTCGCGGCCATGCTGACCGCGTTCGTTCGAATCTGGATCCGGCGGCTGAAGGCCCTCGTGGAGGATCGCGTCCAGGTGGATCGGGCGCGCGCGGTCGAAGAAGGCTCGGACATCGCCGAGGCCCTCCTGACTTCCGCGATTCGCGCGCTCGACTATGCGCCGCCGGTCGACATCACCTTCGGCGACTACCTGAGCGCGCTGGTGACGGCCGATCGCGAGATCCGGCCGAGCGACATCCGATACGAGCTCCGGGACTCCGTCCGGACGAGCTTCGCCGATTACGGAATCGGACCCGCCTCCGGGGAACCCGAGGGCTACTGGTCGCCAGCGCCCGAGAACCTCAACTACGGCCGCACCCACTTCGAAGGAATGCAGCGGGATCCCGAAGAGGTGTTCCACTTCCTCTGGGAGAACCGGTCGGCGCTCGGCCTCGACGAGGACGCGTTCACGCGGGTCACGTCGGTTCGGCCGTGTACCCGCGTCGGCCCCGACGGGTTCGTCCTCCACGAAACGGTTTGCGAATACCTTCAGATCCTCGAGCCCTTCGCCAGGGAGCTCGCGGCCATCGAGATCGAGTCGCCGGAAGGCATCTCCCCCGACCAGAAGCTCAGGTTGTTCGGGGGCGGCACTCTCGTTTTCGACGAGTACGGCCGGTTGAAGTTCCACGTCTACAACCCGTTGAGCAGCGCCCGGCAATCGGAGCGGATCAAATACCTGTGGAAGTACGGCTTCTACAGGAAGGGAGCGGCGTCGCGCCTGCTCTTCTCCGGCCTGCACCGCCGCCGCGCCGCCGGAGTCAGCGACACGTCGCGCGAAGAGGAGTGGTGAAATGGCCGCGAAGTCGCCCAAAGACCTCCGCATCCGCATCTACGACGTGGGATTCGGAGACTGTTTCCTGCTCACGTTTCGCTATGCGACCGGCTCGCCCCGTGAAAAGCACGTCCTGATCGACTTCGGCTCGACGGCGTCGGCCAAGAAGACGCCGCTCGCGGGAGCCATCGCGGACGACATCGAGAAGGTGACGGGGGGCCGCCTCGACGCGGTCGTCGTCAGCCACCGCCATCGGGATCACATCAGCGGATTCACCACGGGAGGTGGAAAGAAGCCGGGCGACGTCATTCGCCGACTGGCGAAGAACGCGATGATCCTGCAGCCCTGGACGGAGGATCCGAAGGTCCCGCCCAAAGCGACGTCGCCGTCGGGGACTTCGCTCAGCGTGACGGCGCTCCAGTCGGCCTTCGTGACATCGCTCGAGCGCATGCACGAGGTCGCGGAGTCCGTGGCCGCACGGGCGAAGCGGCTCCGCCCGGGCGACATCGAGACGAAGCCGGGCGGGGAGGAAGGAGCCGCGGCTCCGGGCGCGGAAGCTCCCGCGGAAACGGACGAGAAGCCGGAGGAGACGACACCCGCCCCGGAGAGCAAAGAGCGGCAACCGGTCGGGAAAGGCCTCCAGGCGCTGCTGTCTTTTCTCGGCGAAACGAACCTGAAGAACGTCTCGGCGATCAAGAACCTGATGGCGATGTCGACGGCGAAGCGGCATCGATACCTCTCCTACGGCGATCGGTCAGGACTCGAGACGGTTCTGCCGGGCGTGAAGGTGGACGTGCTCGGTCCGCCGACGATCGAGGACTACAAGAAAGTCCTCGCGCAACGGCGGACGGACCCCGAAGAGTTCTGGCACCTGCAGGCCGCGGCGGCGCGTCTGGCGGCAAAGCCCGCGCGGGGAGCTCTCTTTGCGCGCGTTCCTCGAACCGACGGAGATTCGTCGCCGCAGAGCGCCCGCTGGTTCGTCCGCAGGATGCGCGGAATCCACGCGCAGCAGCTCCTGGAGCTCGTCCGGATCGTCGACAACTACATGAACAACACGAGCCTGATCCTGCTGTTCACGGTCGGCAAGAAGAGCCTCCTCTTCCCCGGCGACGCGCAGATCGAGAACTGGGAGTACGCACTGAAGGTTTCCGACGAGAAGAAGAAGAACCGGGCGGCTCTGAGTGGCGTGACGGTTTACAAGGTCGGCCACCACGGCAGCTTGAACGCCACGCCGAAGACGCTGTGGACCGGCTTCAAGAAGAAGAAGAAAGGGTTGCAAACTCTCCTTTCGACCAGGAAAGGAAAACACGGGTCCCCGAACTCGGGAACCGAAGTTCCCCGGAAGCCGCTGATGGATGCGCTCGAAGCCAACAGCACGCTCCATTCGACGCTCGATCTCGCCGGGGATCGCAAGGAGTTCTTCGAAGACGTGCTCGTGAAGTTCGGCTAGCGGCCGCGGGATCGCGGTCCCCCGTCCGCCGGCCTCAGCTGGCGGCCAGGACGACGTCGCGTGGCGCCGCTCTCCGGGTGCCTGCAAAGAGAGCCATCAGGGCCGGTATCGTCGTCAGGGCGCCCACGCCGACCAGCGTCGCGCCGAGTCTGTGCCTCTGCTTCCGGCCGAACTTGTCCGCGACGAGGAGGCCGACGCCCGCTCCGAGGAGCGCGCGCGTACCGACGATGAAAAAGAACGCGGGCGCGGGCAGATCGAGTCTCTGCATGGAATCCCCCTTTCCCTTCGAAGAGCGTGCAATCTCCCCGCCACGGAAATCGATCGCAAGACTCAGCCGCCGAGCGCGACCCAGAGACACACGGCCAGGAAGAGGATCTGGATCGGAAGGCGGATCGCGAGCGGCGTCACGGGCCTGCCGCGCAGCGTCAGTCCCCGGCGCGCCGCGCTGACGTTCGCCGGGAAGAGCGCGAGGAGCAGGAGCGCGAGCCCCAAGGCGGCGAGCCGCCGGATCATCGGGACGAGCAGGCCGATCGCGCCGAGGATCTCGAGGACGCCGGTCGCAAAGACCAGCCCGCGCGGGTTGGGGAACGAGGGCGGAACCATCCGGACGAGGTCCTCTTTCATCCGGTTGAAATGTGCGGAGGCTGTGAAGAGGAACATGAGCGCCAGGGCCACGCGCGCGCTGTCCACCCAGGTGGCGAAGGCGGCGACGCCGAGAGCGCCGAGGCCGCGCAGGAGAAGGGTCGCGACGACGAGAACGATCGCGGGGGCCACGCGCGAACCATACGGGTGGGCTGCGCACGTGACAAGTCATCTGATCTAAAGTCTCCGTCGGAGACCGGACCCGTGAGTCAGGCTCTGCGAAGGACAATCCGGTCAATTCATTCATCTCGACCGAATCCGGGGGTTGAACGATGCGAAAGAAAGATCCTCGAATCGACGCGTATATCGCGAAGGCGCCGGGTTTCGCGAAACCGATCCTGAAGCATCTCCGAGAGGTCGTCCACGAGGGATGCCCCGACGTCGTCGAGACGATGAAGTGGAGCGCGCCGCACTTCGACTACAGGGGTGGGATCCTGGCCAGCATG
>DASUAD010000185.1:0-10453 GCA_035763965.1 Thermoanaerobaculia bacterium
GCTCCGCGGGAGAGCAAAGGGGACGACGAGCAGGGCGTCGGCCGGGGCGTCCTTCACCTGTACCGGAATCCTCAGGGGGATGCTCCGGATACGGCAGTCGGCACGCCGCACCTCCGACGCATCCCGGGCGCCCCGCCGCTGGCGAGCGACCTTCTCGAGGCGTTGAACTCGAGCGATCCCATCGCGGCAATGAGGGGGCTGAACGCGGCCTGGTCTGTCGTCAGCTGGTTCTACAACCTCGGATACCGGCCGCTCGTCCTGACCCCGCGGGGGGAAGCAGCGGCTCCCGACGGGGACTTCGTGGTGATCCGCTTCTCGGACGATGGTCCGGAGCTGGTGCGCACGCTCCAGATGAGCACGATCACGACCGCCGAACACTGGCGCACGCACGCGACGTCCGACGGACCCGGAGTTCCCGCGTTCCAGCAGGGGCCGCCGCTTCCCGATCCGGCGATCTGCGTCGTCCAGGCGTCCGGCGGGCATCGCGCCCCGGTGTTCTACGTCGGCGACCAGGACACCGGGGACCCGCGCTACGGGCAACAGAGGCTGTGGAAGTGGACCGAGGGGATGGCCGCGTGGCAGCAGCTCGTGCCGCCACGGCCCGCGGTGCCATCGGGCCAGGCTCCCGCGAAGGCGCTCCGGTACTACGTCGATCCCTACCGGCCGAATCTGCTCTACGTCGTGGGTCCGACCCACGTGCACCGCTCCGACAACGGAGGGGTCTCGTGGGTGGTCGACCAGCCTCTCGAACGCGCGGTCACCAACAACTCCGTCTTCCCGTTCGAGAGCGTCTACGACGGCAACCCGGGCCAGGCGCTCATTCGCGACATGCTCTTCGACCCCGACCGGCCCGGTGCGCGTTTCGTGGTCGGCCCGGCAGGCGTATTCCACACGCTGAACGGCGCGACGTGGACTCACCTGATTCTGTCGGAGGCGATGGGGATGCGCCCGGTCAACGCGGCGTACGATTTCGTGTCGTGTCCGCGCGCTCTGTACGTCGGCACGAGCAACCGCGGCCTGATCCGCGTCAGCCCCCTGCCGCCGGACTGGGACTATCCGCTGGAGACGCTGCAAGGAGCCGAAGGGCGGATCACGATGCTTCGCGTGCACGACCTGGGCACGGCATATGGTCCGCCGGAGGATCGAATCGACGCCGAGGTCATCATCTGGCTCGATACCGAACCCGACAAGGCGTTCGGGTTTCAGCTGCGCGACGACGCGAACCGGCTTGCGGCGGAAGAGATGTTGAAACTTCTTCGAGACTCGTTCAACCGCGGCCGTCGCGTGCGGATCGACTTTTCACGGTCGAGCTGCCGGACCGGACGGATCATCCGGGTGATCGAACGATAGGAGGCGCCTGTGCCTTTACAGGTCAGTGGACAACTCAGCCTTTTGCGGGTGCACGAGCGAGGATCGAGGTACGGGCCGCCGACGGATCAGATCGACGTCGAGGTCGTCGTCCAGTTCCGCAATCGACCCAATGAGGCATTCGGCTTTCAGTTGCGGGACGACGCCGAGGGCCCGGCGCGAGAGGGCATGCTCGGCCTGCTGCGCGACGGCTTCAACCACGGCTGGACCGTCACGATCGACTACGAAATTTCGCCGGGGCACCACAACGGGGTGGCGGTTCGGGTCTGGCTGACAAAGCCCCCCGGGGGCACGGGACCCGTGCTCGATCCAACCGTCCTGGCACTCAGGAAGCGCGCGAAGGGGAAGAAGAAGGCAGGGAGAACGAGGTAGCGAGAAAAGGGGACGGATTTATTTTTCACTGGGCGGCGCCGAAATGGAAGAAGAAGGCAGGGGAGAGAAAAGGGGACGGATTTATTTTTTCACTGGCCGGCGCCGACATTAGGTCTCGACTTTCTCCGGGAAGCGGGCGGCGTAGAGCACGCCGGCCGTCAGAACAAGGGCGCTGACCCAGAAGGGTGGAACGTGATCCAAGTCCGACTCAGTATGGTCCAGAAGTTGAAGTCTCTTGGCTTCGTCTCGCCCTCGGAAAAACCCAATGGTATAAAGCCGGTGTGAGGCGCGTACCCGCGACCCTGGCGGCTGTCCTTTTGCTGACTTGCACAGGCTTGGGAGCGCTCGGCCTCTCTCCCACCTGCTCCACCTCTTCTGATGAGCCGTTCGGCGACTGCGCAGGGCTCTGGTTGGACTGCGTTTGTTGCCCGAATGGGGTCTCGACTCTCGGCGAAATGGCGTTTGCCACCGGAGCACTCGTTCCTCTTCGACCTCTCTTCCACATCGCAGGGAGAAGACCCCTCGACGCTCCTCCCGCCGAAATCCTTCACATCCCCAAGCTCGCGCTCTCCTAAGACAGGCTTTCGCCTCCGCTCCTGAACGAGCGCAGGCGACTTCTGCCTTCGCGACCAGATGAGGAGAGAAATGCGGAGCTTTTCCCGACTCGCACTCGTGGTGACTTTTGCAGTGGTCAGGCCGACCGCCAGCACGGCTCAGGAAGCGCTGACGCTGGAACGGGCGCTCGCACTTGCCCGCGATCGGACACCGTCCGTTCTGTCCGCGCGGGCCCGGATCGAGGAGGCCCGGGCGCGTCTGGCCGCGGCCTCGCTCTTACTCCGAGACAACCCAGAGGTGGACGCCGCCGCCGGACGTCGCAACTCTCCAGGGAACGACTCCGAGGAGTTGGATGTCGGCGTCATTCAGAAGCTGGATCTCGGCGGAAGGCGGTCCGCCCGAATCGGAATCGCCCGCGCTGAGCTCGTCTCGAGCGCCGCGGATGCTGATAACGCTCTGCGCCAGGCGCTCCGAAGCGTTGCCGCATCGTTCTTTCGCGCCTATCAGGCCCAAGAGCGCGTGTCGCTGGCCTCGCGCGCCGAGAGTATCGCGAGCGAGATCCTCGAGATCGCTCGCCGGCGTCACGACGCCGGAGACGTCGCGCTCCTCGACGTCAACCTCGCGCAGGCGGCGCTCGCGCGTGCCCGCGCGGACGTGCACGCGGCTCGATCGACGCAATCCGCAGCAGTCGGAGAGCTCCGAGCGCTCCTGGCGTTTCCCCCCGAACAGGAGGTCAAACTCACAGGAGACCTTCAGGTCTCGCGCGTCTATGACCTCCAAGACCTGCTGGCGAAGGCCACCGATCGCCCTGACATCCGTGCTCTTCAATCCGCGCTGGAGGCGGCGAACGCCGAGTTCCGGCTGGGGCGAGCTCTCGCCTGGCCGGAGGTCGGGATCGGCGGACGCTACGAACGTGAGGAAGGTGACGATCTCGTGCTCGGCGCCGTGCGCCTGACACTTCCTTTGTTCGACCGCGGACAGAACGTACGCGCAGAGGCAAGAGCGCGGGCTCGCCGTCTCGAGCTGGAGCTCGATGCCGCTCGCCGCGACGTGCGCCGCGAAGTCAGCACGGCCCTGGAGGTCTATCTCCAACAGAAGGCGGCTGTCGAGGAGCTCGAAAAGAACGGGCTTCGCGTTCTCGAAGAGAACGAGTCGTTGTCGCGAGAGAGCTACGAGGCGGGCCAGATCAGTCTCGCCGAGCTTCTTCTCGTCCGCCGCGAGATCCTGGAAACGCGGAGCGATTACCTCGCTCACCTGCTGAATACGGCGATCGCCGCGGCGGACCTCGAGGCGAGCGCGGGAGTACTGAGATGAAGCGCGGAGTCGCAGCTTGCCTTCTCGTGGTGGTGGCGCTGTTCGGGTGTCGTCGGAATGCGGCGAAACACGAGGAACAGATTCGTCCTCAGCCGGCGGCTGCGACCGCGCGCGAGGTCGCTTCTTCGCCCGACGTCCTGCGGATTGATCCCGGGATGATCCGAGATCTGCGGATCACCGTGACCGAAGCGGAGTCCCGGCCGGGCGGGGAAGGCGTGAACCTCCTCGGAGAGGTCAGCACGAACGAGGACGCGTACGCAGAAGTCGGATCGGTCGTCGTTTCGCGCGTAGTCCGAGCTCTGGCTGCGCCGGGAGACTCCGTTCGTCGCGGTCAGGCGCTCGTCGAGCTTCAAAGTGTCGAGCTGGGACGGGCTCGTGCCGACATTCTGAGTGCGCGTGCCCGGGCCGAGGTCGCACGTGCGGCCGTGGTTCGAAAGCGCGAGCTCGCTGGACGCGTCGTGCCCGTGCGCGAGGTCCAAGAGGCGGAGGCCGACGCACGCGCAGCAGAGGCCGACCTTCAAGCGGCGATCGCCTCCTTGCGCGCTCTCGGAGTCTCCGACGGAGACCTTCCCTCGCGAGGGGGCTCGGATCGTCTGGTTTTGCGGTCACCCATCTCGGGAACCGTCATCGAGCGAAGCGTCGTCGCAGGGCAGATGACGGATCCCTCCAAGCCGCTCTTCCGCGTCGGTGATCTCTCCCGCCTTTGGCTGACCGTCCACGCCTACGAGCGAGATGCCGTGCGGGTTCGGACCGGCTCGAGCGCCAGGGTCACCTTTCCGGCTCTCCCCGGTCGGATCTTCACGGGCGCGGTGACGCTGGTGGGTCGACAGGTGGACGTGGTCTCGCGGACGATCCCCGTGCGCGTCGAGGTCGAAAACACGTCCGGGGTCTTGCGTCCGGGCATGTCCGCCACTGCGTGGGTGAGACTCGGGGAAGCCGGAGGCACGGTCGTCGCCGTTCCCGCCGCCTCCCTCCAGCGCCTCCACGACGAGTGGCGGGTGTTCATCCCGAAAGGAGAGGGAACCTTCGAGATACGGACGGTCGGACGCGGCCGCGATCTCGGCGGTGAGGTCGAGATCGTCTCCGGACTTCGGCCTCGAGAGCGTGTCGTAGTTGACGGGGCTTTCCTCCTCAAGGCGGAGGCGGAGAAAGCGGGCGGTGAAGGCGAGCGTCACGAGCACTGAGGAGCAAACATTGATCGAACGCATCATCCGAGCCTCGTTCGCAAGACCCGTTCTCGCGGTGACGCTCGTGCTCGCTGGGGCCGCGTTGGGTCTCATCGCCTTTCGTGCGCTCCCTCGTGACGTGTTTCCCGATCTTTCAGCCCCGGTCTTCAACGTCATCGTCCAGAACCCCGCGATGGGAGCCGAGGAGCTCGAGACAGCAATCGCCGTCCCTTTGGAAACGGCGCTCGCGGGTCTGCCGAGCGTGCGCCGGATTCGATCGAACAATCAGCTCGGCGTCTCTCAGATCACGATCGAATTCGAGCCGGATGCGGACTACTACCGATCCCGACAGTTCGTGGCCGAGCGGGTCAGCCAGGCCACGGCGGAGCTTCCGCCCGGGACGGATGCGCCGCTCGTCTCGAGCCTGACGGGCCGTTTGAACGAGATTTTCGAGTTCACGCTCGAGGCCGAACCGGGCACGGCCGACCTCATGACCCTTCGCGACCTCGCCGAGTTCGAGGTGAAGAACCGCCTGCTGGCGGTTCCCGGCGTGGCCGCGGTTGAGCGGCTCGGCGGCTACCTGCGCCAGTTTCAGGTTCAGCTCGACCCGGATCGGCTGACCGCCCGCGGTGTCACCCTCGACGACGTTCTCCATGCGGTCGAGGGCTCGAACATGAATGCCTCGGGCGGGATCGTTACCCAGGGCTCGATGGAGTGGACGGTACGCGCCATCGGGAGAGTACGGACCGTGGAGGATCTCCGGAGCACCGTCGTGGCGGTGCGCGGCACGACACCGGTGCTCCTCGGGGACGTGACCGAGGTGAGGGAGGCCCCGGCCATCCGTCGGGGAATCGCGCATCGCCTCCGAGGAGAGGTCGTCAGCTGCCGGGTCGTCAAACAGTTCGGCGCCGATACGGTCCGCGTCGCGGCCGGAATCCGGAATGCCATCGAAGAGATCCGCAAGGCTTTGCCGGAAGGTGTGACCCTGCGGATCGTCTACGACCAGTCCCAGCTCGTGGATTCGGCCCTGGGAGGAGTGGGGCGCGCGGTCCTGCTTGGCGCCTTGTTCGTCGTCCTGGTGCTCTTCGGCCTTCTCGGCGATCTCCGGGCCGCTCTCCTCGTCACACTCACGATTCCCGTTTCGATCGCTCTCGCCGGACTCTTTCTCCAACGGACGGGTGTCGGTCTCAACACGATGACGCTCGGCGGTCTGGCGATCGCAGTCGGGTTACTCGTCGACGCGTCAATCATCCTGGTGGAAAACGTCGTTCACCGGATCTCCGTACAAGGGCTATCCGAGGATCCCGCCGTTCGACGACGCCAGGCGCTCGACGCTGCCATCGAAGTCGGACGTCCGATCGCCTTTGCGACCCTGATCGTGATGGCGGTTTTTCTTCCGTTGCTCTGGATGACCGGGATCGAGGGGCGGATGTACCGCCCTCTTGCCGCGGCGGTAGTCTCGACGGTCGCAGCCTCGCTGATTCTGGCGCTCACCCTCGTGCCGATCGCTGCCGCGTGGCTGCTCCGCCCGAGACCCGCGGGGAAGTCCGAGGACGTCTGGTTGATTCGGCGTCTCAAGAGAATCTACGCACCGGCCCTCGACGTCTCCCTGAGACGCGCCGGCCGATCCCGGGCTCTTTCACTGGCGATCACCGTTCCCGCACTGGCGCTCGCGTTCTTCATCGGGACCGAGTTCATGCCCAAACTCGATGAAGGAGCCTTTCTGCTTCAAACGATGCTCCCGCCCGAAGCCTCGCTCGACGAGGTCGATCGACTGAATCACCGCGTCGAAGACTCGCTTCGGACCTTTCCGGACGTGGAGGACGTGGTTCGGAGAACAGGCCGCGCCGAGCGAACCGAAGATCCGATGCCGCACACGGTCTCGGACGTCCTCGTCGTGTTCAAGAGAGGGCGGCAGCACTCTCTCGAAAATCTCGAAACCGAAATGCGAGAGAAGCTCGAAAAGGTTCCGGGAGTGTCGGTTTTGTTCACGACACCGCTGGGAATGCGGATCGACGAGGGGCTTGGCGGAACTCCAGCGGATGTATCCGTGAGGATTTTCGGACCCGAGCTCGACCGACTCGGGTCGTTGGCGGAGAGCGCCCGCGAAATCATCGAAAAGGTCGAAGGGATCGAGGATCTTCGTGTCGAGAAACTCACAGGACTTCCCCAATTGCGCGTCTCAGTCGATCGAGCGGCGGCAGCGCGCGTGGGACTCACGCCGGGCGACGTGATCCGGGCAGTCCGTGTGGGTCTCGTCGGAGAGGAGCAGTCCGAAGTCTGGCTGGGGCAGCGTCGGTTCGATCTCGTGGTCCGGCTCCAGGACCGGGGAGGGTCGGAAATGAGCGCGATCGAAACGCTCCTGGTCGACGGACACGACGGGACAAAGGTCCCATTGGGTCAGCTGGCGACCATCGAGGAGACGTTCGGACCGGGGGCGATCCGACGCGAAGCCGGGACACGACGAATCGCGGTCGAAGCCTCCGTCTCGGGTCGAGATCTCGGGAGCACTGCCGCGGAAGTGAAGCGTCGGCTCGGCCAGGAACTGAAACTACCGGCCGGCTACTTCCTGGACGTCGGCGGCCGCGTGGAGAGCCAGGCTCGGGCGACGCGCTCGCTTGCGGTCGCCCTCGCTGTGGCAATCCTCGCGGTGTTCGTTCTCCTCTACCTGGCGCTCGGTTCGGCGCTCGAAGTCGCCGGAATCCTGGTGAGCCTGCCCGTCGCCTTCGTCGGCGCGATCGTCGCCCTGGTCATCACGGGGGAGACCTGGAACGTCTCGTCGCTCGTAGGACTTTGCGGGCTCTTCGGGATCGCGGTCCAGAACGGGCTCGTTCTCGTGACTCAGACCCGGTCGATCATGGCTGAGGGCAAGCCCTTTTCCGACGCTCTGCGGGAAGCGAGCATCGGCCGCGTGCGCCCGAAGTTGATGACCGCGGCTACCGCGACTCTGGGGCTTCTCCCCCTGCTCCTGCTTCGGCTACACGGGACAGAAATCGAGCGCCCGCTGGCGATCGTGATGATCGGCGGGCTCGTGACGTCAACGCTCTTCACGCTGCTGGCGCTACCCGCCTTCTATCTGTTCGTTCACCGGGTACAGGAGCGTTTCTCAAAGGCAAGAACCGAGACGACGCCAGCTGGCCTTGCGTAGGCAGGCGCGACTTGGATTCCCCACAGCGCGTCTCGAAGAGTTCCGGTGCCGGGAAGAAGGCCCGCTCGTGGTTACAGCTTGAAGTGCAGCCACGACTTCTCGAACAGCACCTTTCCGAGGTGCCAGCGCCAGCCCGGCGCGCGGAGCTTCACGACGGGCTTCGGCTCGGCGAAGAAGTCGCCGGCGCCGAAGCCTGCCTTGCCGCCTCCGACCTCGATGAAGCACTCACCGTAGCCGTTGAAGCGCTCACCTGCAGCGCGGCCCGAAATGACTGCAGCGATGTTCTTCGCCACGACCTCGGCCTCACCGTGCGCGAACACGCCGGCCTTCGGCAGCGGTTTGCCGAGCTTCAACGGGATCGAGACCACGTCCCCGATCGCGTAAACGCCCGGGAAGCGCGTCTCAAGGGTGTGCCGGTCGACGGAGATCCAACCACTCTCGCCGACGAGCCCGCTCTCGCGGACGACACGCGGCGCGCGATGCGGTGGGACGTAGGCGAGCAAATCGAAGCCGGCGCTCGCCCCGTTCGCAAAGTCCAGGCGCTTCGCGGCGGGGTCCACGGACTTGATCTGATGCTCAGGGTGATAGGGGATGCCCTTCGACTCGAGCATCTGCTTCACGCCTGCTGAGACGTCAGGCCCGGCGACGCCCATTGGTCCAGGCTCCGCTGCGTAAACCTCGACCGTCACGGCGTCGCGACGCCCGCGCTCACGCAGATAGTGGTCGATGAGCAGCGCCGCCTCGTAAGGGGCCGCAGGGCACTTGTATGCGGGCGCGGCGGTGAGGATGACGACGCGCCCGCGCTGCAGCGAGGAAAGCGCGTCGCGCAGGCTCTCCGCTCCGGGCAACGTGTAGAAGTTGTGCCCTGCTTCCTGAAGGCCGGGAACCGTTTCGGGCGCCAGCTCGGCCCCGAGCGACACCACCATGTAGTCTGCACTGATCACTTCGCCGGCGATCGTCACCCGGCGCGCTTCCGCGTCGATCTTCTCGACTTCTCCCAGGCGCACATCGATGCCCTTGCGTTCGAGGCGGCTGAGCGGGCGCCTGATGGCATCGGGCCGGCGCAGGCCGACCATGAGCCACAGAAGCGACGGTGCGAACAAGTGGTCTCGCTCCCGGTCCACGAGAACGACGCGATGCTGACGCGGCAGGCGCCTGCGCAGCTCGCGGGCAGTCACGACGCCGCCGATGCCTCCTCCGAGGACGACCACGGTCTTCGGATCACTCATCAGAACACCAGCGTCTTGTCTGCCCACTGCGTCCAGTCGGCGAGCTGGTCGAGCGTGCTCCGGTGAGAGCCCTCCGCGAGCTCGGCTTCCGTGATTCCGCGTGCGTCCATGCACGTGCCGCAAACCCCGATCTCGGCTCCGTGCTTTGCCGCCCCGCTGAGCATCACCTCGACGTTGTAGTAGCCCTGTGGAACCTTCTGGTCGGCCTTCGCGCAACTCGCCGCATCGCCGACGAGGAAGAGCTTCACTTCTTCCCCTTCACGCTTGGAGAGAGCGCCAGCGAGCCGCAGCGCGTTGTAGCTGCGTTCCGTGCCGTAGGGCGGATCGTTCAAGATGAAGAGAGTCTTCGCCATGGTTCATGCTCCTTGCGCAGCCCGCGCGAGCCAGGCCTCCGTCCCGCCGCAAAGGGACCGCGCCGAGGCAAAGCCACGAGCGCGAAGTAGGTCGGCCGCCTGCGCCGAACGCCCGCCGCCCTTGCCGCAAACGGTGACGACGAGCGCGTCGCGAGGGATCTCGGGCGCACGGGCCTCGAGGACATCGAGCGGAATGTTGACGGCGCCGTCGACATGGCCTGCCGCGAACTCTGTCGGAGAGCGAACGTCGACGATCAACACGCGCCGCTGGTCGTCGAGCGTTTGAAGCTCTGCCGCCTCGATGCACGTCGCCCGGGCGGGCTCAGTCGCGAGGGGGGCTGCCTTCGCAGCGTCTCGGTCATGCGGAGTGCCACGACGAGTCCGGATACGAACGTGAGCGCGGCGATGACCCACATCGCAGAGGAAAGGCCCAGAGCATCCGCCGTCACGCCGGCGAGCAGTGCCCCGATCGCATAGCCGAGATCGCGCCAGAGCCGGTACACGCCGACCGACGATGCACGCCACGACGGGTGTGCGACATCGCCGATGGCGGCGAGAAGCGTCGGGTAGACCATCGCCGTGCCGACGCCGAGAAGCGCGGCGCCCGTCGAGAAGCCGGCGAAGCCGCCGGAGACGATCACGACACCGATACCCACGGCCTGCAACCACATGCCTGCCGCGATGAGCCACTTGCGCCCGACGCGGTCGGACCACGCTCCCGTGAAGAGCTGCGCGATGCCCCACGTCGCCGGATAGACGGCGGCGAGCGTACCGATCTGTCCGATGGTCATATGGGCGGCTGCGAAGAAGAGCGGGAACAGGCCCCACGCCATGCCATCGTTGAGGTTGTTGACGAGGCCCGCCTGGGTGACGCTCGAGAGGTTTCGATCGAGCATCGAAGTGCGCCAGAAAACCTCGCGCTGGGTTGGCTGACCTTCGGGCGGTAGC
>DASUAD010000186.1:0-3906 GCA_035763965.1 Thermoanaerobaculia bacterium
GACCTTCTTGTCCGTGTAGAACTCGTACGTATCGCGCCCGTGGACCTTCAGGTCCCCGAAGAAGCTGTCTTTCGCGCCGCCGAACGGGAAGAACGCCATGGGTGCGGCAACCCCGATGTTGACGCCCACCATCGACGCCGACGCCAGCCGCGCGAACTCGCGCGCCGACTTGCCGCTCGACGTGAAAATCGATGTCGCGTTGGCGTTGGGGTGCGCGTGCATGACCTCGATCGCCTCGGAGAGGCTCCGGACCGGCGTAATCGACGCGACCGGGCCGAAGATCTCTTCGTGCCCGATCGTCATGGACGGCTGGACGTCGTCGAAGAGCGTGGGGCCGAGGAAGAAGCCCTTCTCACTGCCGGCGACCGAGGCCTTTCGCCCGTCCACGACGAGCTTCGCTCCCTCGGCGATGCCCTTGTCGATGTATCCGAGGACCTTCTCGCGGTGGCGGGCGCTGATGACGGGACCCATCGCGACGCCGCTCTCCATTCCGTCCCCGACCTTGAGCGCCCGGGCCGAAGCCGCCATCCGGTCGCGCGCTTCGCGGTGGGCCTCCCCGACCGGGACCAGAACGCTGCCGGCGAGACACCGTTCGCCCGCGCAGCCGTAGAAGGACTCGGTGATCGTGGAGATCGAGCGGTCCCAGTCCGCGTCCGGCATCACGACGATGAAGTTCTTCGCTCCGCCGAGCGCCTGGACGCGTTTGCCGGCCTGCGTCGCGCGGCGCCAGACCGTCCGCGCGACCGGCGTCGAGCCGACGAACGAGACGGCGCGGATCTCGGGATGGTCGCAGATCGCTTCGACGACTTCGCGCGCTCCGTTGACGAGGTTCACGACGCCCGGCGGGAGCTCGCATTTCTCGAGCAGCTCGAAGACGAGTCTCTGGGACAGCGGCACCTGCTCGGACGGCTTGACGATGATCGTGTTGCCCGTCGCCACGGCGAACGGGAGGAACCAGAGCGGGACCATCGCCGGAAAGTTGAAGGGCGCGATCACCGCGCAGACGCCGACCGGCTGCCGGATGACCGTGCAGTCGATCCCGGAGGCGATGTTCTCGAGGCCCTGGCCCATCATGAGCGACGGCGTGCCGCAGGCGACCTCGACGCACTCGATCCCCCGGCGAACGCTGCCTCGCGACTCGTCGATCGTCTTGCCGTGCTCGCGGGTGACCGTGCGCGCGAGCTCCTCGAAGTTCTCTTCGAGGAGTTGTCGGAAGCGGAACATCGCGCGCGAGCGGACGACCACCGGGGTGTCGCGCCACTCCGGGAAGGCTTTCTTCGCCTCGACGACCGCGGCGTCGAGGTCTTCGGCGGTCGAGAGCGGAGTCCGTGCGATCACCTCTCCGCGCGCGGGGTTGTAGACGTCGAGGAACTCCCGCGTCCGCGCCTCGATCCACCGGCCGCCGACGAAATTGCGCAGCGTCTCGACGCCGTTCGACGAGAAGCGGGAACGGGCCGCTGCCCGATCGGCCACCATGGAATCGGTCATGAACGGCCTCCCTTTCGGAAAAAGACCTCCCTCGAGGAAACGCAAATACTAGTCCCCCGTCCGAGACGGCCGCAAGCTGTTGGGCTCTCGGAATTTCGCCCGATGTGCTACGCTTCCGTCGTTCTCGTTCCGCTCCGAGTTCTTGCCAGACCTGTTCTGACGAATTCCGAACGAAGAAGCAACGGGAAGACGCGACGCGCGCGGCGGCGGTTGCGTCCGGTCAACTGCCGATTCGCTGCCGGTACGAACGGCAGGAGGAAATTCCAATGAAACTGTATGTCGGCAATCTCCCCTACACGATGGACGAGGGCGATCTTCGCGACCTCTTCACACCCTACGGTGCGCCGACCTCCGTCGCCGTGATCACCGATCGGGGAACGGGCCGCTCGAAAGGGTTCGGGTTCGTCGAGTTCGAGGGCGACGCCGAGGCGAAGGCGGCGATCGCCGCTCTGAACGGGCGCGACTTCAACGGCCGGGCCCTGACGGTCAGCGAGGCCCGTCCCCGCACGGAGGCGAGCGGAAACCGCGCCGGCGGCGGAGGCCGCGGCGGTTATGGCCGCGGCGGCGGACGGTACTGACGCGGAAAGCTCCAGGGGAGAAGAAGAAGCCGTGGACGCAGATACTCAACCTCAAAAAGACTGGGTGAACATCGTGTTCCTGTCCCTGACACCGATCATCGGTGTCTTCGGGACGCTGGCTTACGCGCTCGCATTCGGCGTGCGCTGGTGGGAGCCGGTCCTCTTTCTCGTCACTTACCTGCTCGTCGGTCTCTCGGTGACCGCGGGTTATCACCGGCTGTATGCCCACCGCGGATACAAGAGCCACCCGGTGGTCGAGGCGTTCTTCCTGTTCTTCGGCGCGATGGCGCTCCAGAACTCCGTCCTGCACTGGGCGTCGGACCACCGCACTCACCACCGCTACGTCGACCGCGACTGGGATCCTTACAGCATCCGCCGGGGCGGCCTGTGGGCGCACATCCTGTGGCTCTTCTACAAGCGGCCGCCGCACGAGACGTTCGACAACGTCCCCGACCTGAAGAAGAACCGGCTCGTCATGCTGCAGTACCGGTTCTCGAACGCCCTCGGGATCGTCGCGGGCCTCGGCCTGCCGACGCTCGTGGGCTGGGCGTTCGGTCACCCGCTCGGAGGGTTGCTCTGGGGCGGATTCCTCCGAATCGCCGTCATCCATCACACGACTTTCTTCGTGAACTCGATCGCGCACATGTACGGCTCCCGGCCCTTCTCCGAGGAGAGCTCGGCGCGCGACAACTGGATGCTCGCTTTCGTGACCAACGGCGAGGGGTACCACAACTTCCACCACCGGTTTCCTTCCGACTTCCGCAACGGGTTCCGCTGGTACCAGTGGGATCCGACGAAATGGCTGATCCGCGCTCTCGCCGCAATGGGGCTCGCGAAAGACCTGCGGAGCACGCCGCGCGCCGTCGTCGAGAAGGCCCGGTTGGAGATCGCGGTTCGTCACGCCGAAGGTCGCATGGCGCGTCTGACCGCGGACGCCCGCGACCTGGTCCGAAGCCGGCTCAATGAAGCGGCCACCTTCCTCGAGCGCGCCGCGGCGCACCACAAAGAGGCGCAGGCCCGGCTCTCCCGGTCGATGCGAGGGTGGAGACGCAACCTCCGATTGGAACGCGCCTGCGTCTTCCGGGCCCGGCGGTACCGTCGGGGCGCGCTGCGGATCCTCTCCGGCGCGACCGAAGGGGCGTGAGCCGGAACCTCACGGATCCGGCCACACAGCTGCGGGTCGCGATCGAAGAGGCCCGGCAGGGACTCCTCGAGGGGGGAATTCCGATCGGCGCCGCGCTCTTCGACCGCGAGGGCCGACTCCTCGGAAGGGGTCACAACCGGAGGGTGCAGGACGGAGATCCTTCCGCGCACGGCGAGACGGACGCGTTCCGCAACGCGGGACGGCAGCGCGGCTACCGCGAGACCACGATGGCGACGACGCTCGCGCCCTGCTGGTACTGCAGCGGCCTGATTCGCCAGTTCGGGATCGGCCGGGTGGTCGTCGGCGAGTCGGTCAACTTCGCCGGAGGAACCGACTGGCTGCGAGAGAACGGCGTCGAGATCGTCGACCTCGCATCTTCCGAGTGCATCGAGATGCTCCGAGGCTGGATCGCCAAGCACCCCGACGTGTGGAGCGAGGACATCGGCCGGTAGCCCGGCCCCGCGAACGCTCGCCACTTTTTGGGGCCGGGGCTGACCCATTTCGTCAGCCGGGCCGGTCCCGGCAGGCGTGCGAACACCCCATCTCCCTTGTTTCCAAGGTTTGACGGGGGGAGTGCCGCGGAACGTCTCTTGCAGTTTTCCTGATTCATCCAAATCAGGGAGATCCAATGGACGACCGCAGAACTGCCGAAGCCCGACTCGTCAACGAGGAAAGCCTCGAGCGACTCACTCCGAC
>DASUAD010000187.1:0-6566 GCA_035763965.1 Thermoanaerobaculia bacterium
CGTGGGAATACGAGATGGCCGGCGAGGAAGATCCCGGCCATTACGGGTTTGGCGGCGGAGCGTTCGGCGTCCGCCGGCCGCTGCGGTTTCTCGCGTACAAGCTGCAGCTCGAGGACGCGCAGGTCGGAGAGCTCGCGAAGATCCTCGACGAGTTGAAGACCGAACGGGCACAGGCCGCCGTCGATCAGCGCCGGACGCTCTCCGCGTTCGCGGACGCGATCTCGTCGGACGCCTTCGATCGCGGGAAGGCCGACGCCGCCGCGAAGCTGAGGCTGGAGAGCGCGGACCGCCTCCGCGCCGCCGTCGTGGCGGCGCTCGGCCGCCTGCACGAGCTGCTCGACGCCGAGCAGCGCAAGCGCCTGGCCTACCTGATTCGGACCGGGACCCTGGTGATCTGACGGGCGGGGCGGTTTCGCCCCGTTTTCTTTCTCTATCGCGGCGGCGCGGCCACTTCGACGTCGCCGCGATAGAGCTCGTACGCCCGCTGGTACTCCATCACCCGTGCGACCTCGGCGATGAATTCCTCGCTGTAACCGGCGCGTCGCAGGAGATGAAACCCCATCTCCATCCCGGACGCGATTCCACCGGCGGTGATGATGCGCCCGGCGTCGACGACACGAGCCCGGCTGATGCGGGCGGCCGGCGCGATCCGGGCCAGCCGGTCGATGGGGACCATTCCGGCCGGCGAGGACTCGACGCGATCGGGCTCCTTGCGGTTCGTCGCGGGAAGGCCGTCGAGGAGTCCCATCTTTCCGTAGATCCACGATCCCGTGCAGACGCTGGTCAGGAGGGTCCGGTCCGGCAGCGAGCGCACGTAATCGTGGAGGCGACGGTTGTGCAGCTCCTGGCGCGTGCCGAAGCCTCCCGGAATCAGGAAGGCATCCATCGCGGGCGCATCCTGAAACGAATAGTTCGGCAGCACCGTGAAACCGGCCTGGGTCTGAACGGGACGAAGAGCGTCGGCGATCAGGAAGGCGTCGAGCTCCGGATCGAACCGCCGCGCGACGGAAAAGACCCCGTAGGGGGCGGCGAAATCGACGATCTCGGCGTCCTTGAAGACGTATATCCCGAGGCGGAATCCCGCGGTTTTCGGCTTTTCGGGCATGGTCGTTTCTCCGGCCGATTGCTTCCGGGTCGAAAGTCTATTCCGATCGCCCGCGAGGGCGACGGCCTGTCAACGCCGGATCGAGAGCTTGTCGTACGCCACGGTCGGCAGCGAGAAGCCGAGGGAGAGGCCTTCGACTTCCGGCTGGACGAAGCGATATACCTGCTCGTGGAAGAGCGGCAGCAGGAGAGCATCCCGAGCGAGGATCTCCTCGACCTGGCGGTAGATCGAGTGGCGAGTGCGCGGGTCCATCTCCGCGCGGCCGCGCGCCGAGAGCTGGTCGATCTCCGGCGTGCCGCAGAAGCTGCCCATGAATCCTTCCTGGGAGTGGAGGACACCGTGCACGAACGTGTCGGCGTCCGGATAGTCCGAAGCCCACCGCCCGATGACGATGTCGACCGGTTGCGTCTTCCGCATCTGGACGTACTCGGGCATCGTCTTGTTGATCGGCCGGAGGGCAAAACCCATCTCGCGGAAGATCTGGTACAGGTCCTTGATCAACGCCGCATACTCGCCGGCGAACGAGGGATGGACGAGAGCCGCGACCTCCACCATTTCGCGCGACATCGTCTTGTCGCTCGACTGCTGGGCGGCCCTTGGCGGCGCTCCCGAGCCTCCCGATGGCCGTTCGGCGGAGGGCGTGTGACCCAGGAGACCCGGAGGGATGAGCCCGCTCGCCGGGATACCCAGCCGTCCGATGGTTCTCCGCACGAGCGCCGGGACGTCGATCGCCCGGCGAATTCCTCGCCGGACCTCGATGTCCCCGAAGGCGGGGCGATGGACGTTGAAAGCGATGAAATACGTCGAGAGCCGCGGCGACTCCTTGTACCGGGTGGCGTACCGGCGGTCCTGCCGGAGCGCCTCGGCGTCGCGCGGAAGCAGGTCGGACGCCACCGAGAAGCGCCCCGCGAGGAGCTCGGCGCGCATCTCCTCGGGCGAGACGCCGAACCGGAACACGATTCCCTCGCTCTTCGGAAAACCCTCCCTCCAGTAGTGCGGGTTGCGCTCCACCTCGAGCCTCAGGCCCGGCTCGAAAGCGACGGCCCGGAACGGCCCGGTGCCCACCGCCCCCTCCCGGAAGTTGGTGCCGAACTGGGTGGTCCCCTCGGGAACGATCGAAGCGACGAGGTCGGACATCAGGACGGGGAAGAAAGAGATCGGTCGCTCCAGGTCGAGGTAGAACTCGGTCGGCGAGACGATGTGGAAGCTCTCGAGAGCGCTCGATTCCCCGTTCAGCAGCGCCTTCGCCCCCTTGATTGGCGCCAGCGCCCACCGGCGGTCGCTTTCACGACTCGACAGGAGCCGCTCGAAGGTGTAGCGAACGTCGCGCGCCGTCAGCCGGCGGCCGTCGTGGAAACGGACCCCCGGACGGAGACGGAACCGGTATCGCAGGCCCTCGTTCTCGACGATGACCTCGGAGGCGAGCCATGGGACGACTTGAGCGCCTTCGGTCTCGCGCAGAAGCCCCTCGAAAACGGCCGGCAGCACCTCGCCCTGCTCGACGGTCTCGGCGAGCGCGGGGTCGAGGCTTCGCACGACTCCGGCAATCGGGACCGTGAGGACGCCGCCGCCCGCGACACGCGCGGGGCCGGGCGCGGGAGCCGCCTCGGCCTTGCCGACCTCGGTGTAGTTGATGAACGGCGCGGTGCTCTTGAGGGTGATCCCTCGGACCGAGGGGGCCGCGATCCGATAGTCCACGTCGTGAAAGAGCGGGACGAGGACGGCGGATTCGAGCATCAGGTTCTCGAAGGAGCGGTAGAGGCCTTCCCGGACCGGCCCGCGGCTCTCGCGGCGCGCCTCCTCCAGGATCTGGTCCGTCTCGGGTGAGGAGAAATACCGCCGCAGGCGGCCGTTGCCCGAGTGGAAGAGGGTGAACGTGAAGTTGTCCGGGTCGTCGTAGTCGGCGATCCAGCGACCGACGAAGAGGTCGATCCCGGCCGTGTCGTTCCACGACTCGAGGTACTGGGCCATGTTGCTCGTCGCGATCGACACTTCGACGCCGAGCTCGGCCCAGCTCGCGAAAAGCGAAGACGTCAGCGCGCCGTACTGGTCCTTGAGGATCGGGTGAACGGACGCCTCGAGCCGCACGGGGAGCGTCAGGCCGGCCGTCCGGATCATCTCGGCCGCCTTTTCGCGCGACGCGTGCGGCAGCCGGCGGCCGGCGTCGTGTCCGAGGATGCCCGGCGGAATGATGCCGGTCGCCGGGAGCGCGAAGCGTCCCAGAGTTCCCCACACGAAGTCGCGCGCCCTCGCCGCGTCGGAGAGTGCGTGGCGCAATACCGCACTCGCCGCCGCCGCCCCGGTGCCGTTGAAGAGGACGAAATAAGTGTTCTTTTTCGGCGTTTCGACGAGGCCGCTCCGGAACCTCGGGTCGCGCAGGATCGCCTCGCGGTCCTGCGGCAGCAGGTCTCGGGCGACGTCGTACTGCCCCGAGCGCAGCCCGGCCGCGATCGCGGACGCGGAGAGGGACGCCCGGAACTCGATCCGGTCGAGACGCGGCGGCGAGTCCTTCCAGTGGCCCGGATTCCTCTCGAGCACGGCGGAGTCGGCGGCGTGCGACGCGACCAGGAAGGGACCGGTGCCGACCGCCCGTTCGCGGCCGTCCGGAGATTTCGCGACCGAGGCCATCGACGTACGCCCGTCGGTCAGGAACGCGGGGTAAACCGGCAGCGCCTCGCGCAACCGGATCTCGATCTCCGATTCCGAAACGGCGGTGATCCCGGAGACCGACCCGGACGTTCCATCCAGGTACTCGTCGATTCCGGAGATCGCCGCGTACGCCGCGGGCATCGCCTCGCGCGAGAGGCCGATCGAGCGCTCGAACGAACGCTTCGCCGCCGGCGCCGTCAGCGGTGCCCCATCGGAGAACGCGACCCCCCGGCGCAGCCAGAGCCGGACCGTCTTTCCGCCGTCCTCGAGAGCCCATTTCTCGGCGAGGAGCGGCACGAGGCCGCCCTGGGCGTCCGTCGTGACGAGGGTCTCGAACACGTTCGCGACGACCTCGTGCTCCTCGGTCGTTTCGTAGTCACCGGGCTCGATCGAGGCGATCGGGTTGGCCATGGCGACGACGAGCGTGCCGCCGCTCGGAACCACTTCCTCCTTCGCCTTTTCCCTCGGAGTCAGCCGCTCGATTTCGGCGAGGTACGACGCCGCCTTCGCGTACTCCCCGCGAAGGTTGGCGACCGTGGCGGCGAGGGAGAGGAGCCTCGTCAGCGCTTCGCTCTTTTCGACCGACCGGGCCGCCTCCAGGCCACGCTCTGCCCATCGGCGCGTCTCCTCGGTCCGACGCCCCTGCCAGGCGGTCTCGGCGGCGAAGAGAATCCCGCCGACCGCCTTCTCCGGCTGGCGCTCTCTCTCGAAGATGCGAACTGCGGCTTCCGCCTCGCGAAGCGCGCCCTCCGCGTTTCCCGCGATCCGATGCGCTTCGGCCAGCAGGAGCCGCGCATCGCCTTCCAGCGAGCGGTCGCCGCTCCACTCCTCGTCCTCCAGGTATTCCAGAGCGGTTTTCGCGGCCCGGGTCGCGTCGTCCGCGCTGAACGCGTCGAGCGACTTGCGCGCGAGCTTCAGACCGTACTCGACCGTCTTCTCGGGGTTGTCGGCCTGCGAGAAGTGGTGAAGAAGGTCGGGATAGATGCGTTCCAGACGGCCCGCGTAGCGCCGCTCGAGCAGCTCCGCGTATTTCCGGTGGAGGGACCGTCGCTTGCGCCGCGAGAGAGCTCCGTAAAGGACGTCGCGCACGATTCCGCTCGAGAACGCGAGCCGATCACCGCGCGACTCCCGCTCCTCCTCGAATACCCCTTCGCGGACCAGTCGGTCGATCGCGTCTTCGACCTTCCCGGCGCCTTCCGCGAGCACTTCCAGGTCGGCGAAGTCGAAGCTCCGCCCGAGGACCGACGCGATCGAGAGGAGATCCCGCAGGTCCTCCGGGAGGCGTTCGACCCTCTTCTCGACCGCCTGCTGGATCGTCGCCGGCAACGCGTCCGACGAGATGCCGGTCCCCTGCGAGAAGCTCCACTCCCCGGTGTCGTCCCTCGCGATTCCGCCCGAATCGATGAGCGAGCGCAGCAGCTCCTTGGTGAAGAAGGGATTGCCCTCCGTCGCCTCGTACACCCGCTTCGCGAGCTCGTCGGACAGGTTGGGCGCGCCGACCACCGACGCGACCAGCGCGCGATGCTCGGTCGGCGAGAGCGGGCCGAGCGTGATCGAGACGAAGCGCGGATCGTCCGCGAACGAGTCGAGCATCCGCGCGAGCGGGTGGCGCTTGTCGACCTCCGTCTGCCGGTAGCTGCCGACGAAAAAAGTCGGGGTGGGTCCGAGTCGCCGGACGATGTATTGGAGCCCTTCGATCGAGATCTCCGCCGCGTGGAGGTTCTCGAGGATCAGCACGAGCGGCTTTCCCGCCGCCATCCGGGTCAGTGTCCGCGCGAGGAGCTCGAAGATCTGGATCCGGTCTTCTGCCTTCCGCTCCGCGGCGGCAGAGGCGACGCGCGAATCGCCGCTCGCCGCGGACCTCAGCTCGCCGATCTCGGAGAGGAGCGGGAAGAGGGAGAGCAGATCCGGAGCGAGATCCGAGAAGTCGGGCCGCTCGGACGCCGAGCTTCCCGGATCGCGCGAGCGGAAGTAGTCCTGGATGAGCTCGCAGAACCCCTGATACGAAAACGCCTGATCCTGCTCGACGAAACGCCCGTAGAGGACCCGGATCTTGCGCATCGAGGCGAGCTTCTTCAGCTCTTCGAGGAGCCGCGTCTTGCCGATCCCCGGCTCTCCCGCGACGACCGCGAACTGGCAGTCGCCCGCGACCGCGGAATTCAGGCGCCGCTGGAGCTCGGCGAATTCCTTCTCGCGGCCGACGAACGCGGAGGCGGACGGGCGCTGGAGGGTGCGGCTCGCCGTGGCGATGACGGACATCGCGAACTCGTCGCTGTGCAGGCTCGACCGGTGGCGCCGAAGGGCGTCGGCGAGGTGTCCCGCCTTCTGGGGGCGGCGCCCTGGGTCCTTTTCCAGGCACTGGAGCACGATGTCCTGCAGCTCTTCGCGGATCTCCGCCCCGAGCGCGCGCGGAGGCTGAGGAATCTCGTGCACGATCCGGTAGAGGACCGACTGCACTTCCCCCGTGAACGGCGGCTCGCCGGTCAGGCACTCGTACATGACCGTGCCGAGCGAATAGATGTCGGAGCGCCCGTCGAAGGCATGCGCGGTGACCTGCTCGGGGGAGAGGTAGTTGACCGTTCCGACGAGCGTGCCGGTCTTCGTCAGTCGGTTCTCGGTCGCCGCATGCGCCAGGCCGAAGTCCATGACCCGGATCCGCGGGGTTCCTCCCTCCTCGCGCGCGACCATGATGTTTTCCGGCTTGATGTCGCGGTGCACGACGCCGCGCGAGTGGCTGTACTCGAGCGCGTCGGCGACCTGGATCGCGATGTTCAGGACTTCGCCGAGGCGCAGTGATCCGTCATAGAGCAGC
>DASUAD010000188.1:0-2570 GCA_035763965.1 Thermoanaerobaculia bacterium
CCGGTCGTAGAGAACGGAAAAGGGGAGCTCGCCGCCCCAGGAGGAGTCCACGGCATCGATGAAACTCTCGTCGTCTCCGCCGCTCTTTTTCCGGTAGTTCGGGAACGGCGGACGCTGCTCGGCGAGGAACTTCTCGACCGCCGCGCGTTCGCCGTCGAAGTCGGTGGAGACGCCGACGACCGCCAGGCCCGCCGCGCGATGCCGCTCCTGCAGCCGCGCGAGCTCGGGAAACTCTTCCCGGCAGGGAACGCACCAGGTTGCCCAGAAGTTGAGGAGCACGACCCGACCCTTTTCCCGCGCGATCGTCCTCTGGAGGCCCGGCGCATCGAGCTCGCCCGCGAGCTTCGAAGACGGCGCCGCCGCGAGACACGAAAGGAAAAGGAGGGCGACGATCGCAAAACGGGGACAGACCACGGTTTTGCGCCGGGCCTGAACCGGGCTCTTCGCCAGGGAAAAACCGTGGTCTGTCCCCAAGATCAAACGCGTTTGATCGTGCAGCCGAACGCCTTGGTCTCCGTGCGCGCGATCGGCTTTCCGGAGAGCAGAGCGTCGAGGGCGTTCTTCAGATCGGGCGAGGTCACGCCGGCCGGGTCCTGGTGGTTCTCGTCGATCCGGCCGTGGTACTGCAGCGTGCCCGCGGAATCCACGACGTAGACCTCGGGAGTCCGCCGTGCGTCGTACATGTCGGCGACCTTGTTGTCCGGGTCCTTCATGATCGGAAACGTGTGGCCGTGGGACTTCGCGTGGTTTGCAACCTCCGCCGCGTTCTCGGTTTTGTTGCTGTTGATTCCGACGAACTGGATTCCGCGCGACGCGTACGCGTTCGCCATGTCCTTCATCCGTTCGTTGTAGGCGTTGGAGTACGGACACTGGGTCGAGATGAAGATCACGACGACCGCCTTTTTCGCCTTCGCGGCCGACGACAGAGAGAAGACTTTTCCGTCGAGTGCGGTCAGCTGAAAATCGGGCGCCGCGGAGCCGATGGCGGGAGATTCCGCGACGGCATTGCAGGCGAGGACGCAGAAGGCGGCAAGGATCAGAACGGACCGGACGACGCGCATGTGGAATCTCCTTCCTGGAGCGGCCGAACCGCGGCCGGAGCCGGGCTTATTCCCGAGCCGCTCCCGCCCGGGACACGGAACCTCGGAACGTGGCTCGAGGCCCCGGGGACCTGGGACTTTTTGCGTCAGACCGCGAAAGTCGGTCGGCTGATGACCGGGTCGAACTTCCAGACGTACCTGTAGAGGCCCCCGAAGAACTCGATCGGGATCTGGTAGTGCGCCTCGACCGTGACGGCCTGGCGGGTGCGGACGATCTTGAAGTTCTCCTTCGTCACGGGGATCTTGAGCTCCTGCGCCCGACGGAGGATCTCGTACTGGATCGCCTGTTCGCTCTTGATCGAGCCGAACGACGCCTGCTCCTGCATGACGTCGTAGAACTCGGACGTCCGGATCTTGACCGGCACGACCTTCCACAGCACGTGGCCGACGGCGACGGCCACGATCAACCAGAGCAGGCAGCCGATGTTCCCGGCCCCTCTCGACGAGCGCTTGCTTTTCATTCTGGTTCCTTCTGAATCTCGGAAAATCTTACCGTAGGTGCCCGGGGGTTTCAGTCGAAAGCGCACGGGTCTCTCGATCCGGTTCACCGGACCGGCATGAGGGTCCGCTCCCACCTCGTCTTCCGGAAGAAGTTGAGCGCGATGGAGACGAGCTCCCGGATGGAAT
The DNA here is from genome assembly GCA_035763965.1 of Thermoanaerobaculia bacterium. GTDB lineage: Bacteria > Acidobacteriota > Thermoanaerobaculia > UBA5066 > Gp7-AA6 > Gp7-AA6. The sequence goes on from DASUAD010000188.1 coordinate 1,728, forward strand.
GGCGGCCCGACGGTTCGAGCGGGAACGACCAGTAAACGAAGAGCGCCCGGCCTTTGAGGTTTGCCGCGGGGACCGGACCCCAGAACCGGCTGTCGTAGGAGTTGTCGCGGTTGTCGCCGAGCGCGAAATAGGAGCCGGGTGGAACCGTGAACGGCCGCGACTGATCGCGGCGGCGATAGGAGTCGGGCAGGGCCGGGTCGTCGGGCCAGACTCGATCGTCCGAGTGGTAGACCTCCAGCTCGTCGAGGCGTGTGCCTTCCACGTAGATCCTCTTGTCGCGGATCTCCACGGTCTCGCCGGGAAGCGCGATGGTCCTCTTGATGAAGTCGCGGCGTGGGTCCTCCGGAAACTTGAAGACGAGGATGTCTCCACGCCGGACCTTCCGATACGGGAGGAGCCGCGAGAGAAGGCCGTCGCGGTGGGGCGCGAAGACGAACTTGTTCACGATCAGGTGGTCTCCGACGAGGATGTTCTTTTCCATCGAGGAGGTCGGGACCTGAAACGCCTGGAAGAGGAACGTCCGCGCGAAGAGCGCGAAGACGACGGCCACGAGGATCGCTTCGGTGTACTCGCGGACCCGGGACCGCGGCTCCTCCGAAGGCGGTACGTCCCGCGAAGGCTCGGCCGCCGGGGAGTCGCCCGGCGTGGAGTCCGGGAGGGGCTCGGGCTCCCCGGTCAGCGAACGACCCGGAACATCCGGTTCCATCGCGTCCGTGAGAAGAAGTGGATCGCCACGTCGGCGAGCTGCCGGATTTTCGCGAGCGGCCCGCGCCAGACGTGCGAGTTCGGCTCGGCTTCGTAGGACCAGTAGAGGATCGTCGGCCGGCCGAAGATGTTCTCCCG
>DASUAD010000189.1:0-3981 GCA_035763965.1 Thermoanaerobaculia bacterium
ACTCGATCGGAGATCGCCGCACCCCGGACCAGCAGCGTGACCCGGGCGCCGTGCCGGTAGAGGTCCAGAGCGGCCTCTGCGGCCGAGTTCTTGCCCCCGATCACCACGACGTCGCGCGCATGAAATGGATATCCGGAGACGAAGCGCCGATGAACGTGGGGGAGGTCCTCGCCGGGGATTCCGAGACGGCGCGGGTTGTCGAAGAATCCCGTCGCGAGGACCGCGGCGGGAGCGGGAAAGCGTCGCGCTCCGGCCGCGTCGTTCGCGGAAACATCGAGCCCGCCGCCGGGCGTCGGAGTCATCGAGACGATCTCGGTCCCGGCGATCACTCGAACTTCGAATTTCTCGGCGACCCCGCGATAGTAGGCGAGCGTCTCGAGCCGCGTGGGGTGCGCGTCGGGTATCCCGAAGGGCACGCCGGCGATGTCGAGGAGGTCGCGCGTCGAGTACCAGCGCATCTCCTCGGGAAAGTTGTAGATCGTGTGGAGAATGTGTCCGCGGTCGTAGCAGACCGCGGGAATGCCGCGGTTTCCGAGCTCGATCGCGCAGGCGATGCCGGTCGGTCCGGCGCCGACGATAGCAACGGGATCCACGGCGAGATTCTAAGGCTCGGGAGGGCGGGGTCAGGTCTCCCGGTCACGGCGGAGACCTGACCCTCGGAGGACTTACCGGGACTTCTTGGGCGCGGAGTACGCCTCCTCTTCCTCGGAGAGGCTCGAGAGGACGCCCGTCTTTACGCGCAGATTGTTGTGGACATCTCGAACGCCCGGGGCCGCCTCGGCGATGTCCTCGGCGAAACGCTTCTCCTCGCGAGTCGTGACCTCGCCGTCGAGCGTGACGACGCAGTTGCTGACACGGACTTCGATGTCGCTGGCGTCGATGTCGCCGGCGAGTGCGAGCTCCTCACTCACGTCCTCCCGGATGCGCTCGTCGGAACGCTGATAACCCTTTGGCCCCCGTCCGGTGAACCTTCCCCGCGGAATTCTCGCGAGGTAGCGCGCCGTGCCGTAAGAGCGCTCCCGCCACAGTTCCCGCGTGCCGTACGGCTCGGTCCTCCAGCGCTCCGGTGTCCGGTACGCACGGCTCTCGAAACCCTGTTCGCCGGGGCTCCAGCCGTACAGGTAACCGCTGCCCTGCCCGTGGCCCCCTTCGGGTTGCCAGCCGATGCCACGGCCGTACGTCTGCCTCCCGTAATGCCGGGCTCTCTCCGGATGAAACTCGCTCGCGCCGCGGGTCATCTCCGGCCTTCCTTCGCTCTCGAAGGAACGCGCGCCACTCGAGCGGTACCGCTCCGGATACTCCTCCTCGTACTCGGGCCCGTAGCCCCACGAGCTTTCTCCCGCCCAGCGTGACGGCTCGCTCCGGCCGAGCGTTCGCCGGCCGAACTCACCGCGCCCGAATTCCTCGTCGCGATCGAAGCGACCGCGCTCGCGATATTCGTCGTATGCCATGAATTTGCCTCCTTTCGGTGATTCGAGAACCGAAAGAAAGGCTGCAACATGTGTGCCGGTCGGCGCGCTCCGCGCCGAAGCGGACGCGGCTTTTCGAGAGCTGCCCGACGAGATCAGAGGCCCTGGATTCGAACGCCGCCCCCGCTGGTGTGAAGGCGCAGCAACTCGCCGCCGCCACCCAGAGTTCCCTGCAATTTCCCGCGGCGCACCGAACCCTGCACCGTGATCGGAAGGTCCGCGTGAACCGAGTTGCCGGATGCGTCGATGCGCAGTCCGACGGATGGATCGAGCGAGACCTCGATGCCGCCGCCGGATGTCTCGAGGATCCCGCCCCGCGCATTGCCCTTCGCGAACGACGCCTCGATGCCGCCTCCGGATGTGTCCGCCTCGACCCTCGCGCCCGCCTCGTGAATGTGAATCCCGCCGCCGGAACTGTGCGCGCGGATGTCCCCGCTGACGCGATCGAGGCGAACGGAGCCGCCGCTCGTATCCGCCTGGATGGGTCCGTCGATTTGCGTACCCTGGATGCCGCCGCCGGAGGTTTCGACGCGCACCCTTCCGCGGATCCGTTCGAGCGCGATGCCGCCGCCCGACGTGTCTCCGTTGAGGTCGCCGACGTGATCGCGCACCGCGATCCCACCGCCGGACGTCTCGAGCCGGGCATCCGAGCGCAGGCCCTCGATCCTGATCCTCCCACCGGACGTGTCGATGTCGAGCTGCGTCTGAGCCGGAACCCGAACCTCCCAGTGAACCGACTCTCCGGAGCGGGCCCATCCGAAAATCCGGCCGTGCCTGCGCCGCGCGGTCACCGCGACCGAGCCGGGGTCTTCCCGGAAGTCGAAGCGGAGCAGGTCCTCGACTTCGCGGCGGCGGGAAGTGACGACCATCCTCAGGCCGGCGGTATTGGTTCCGACGACCGAAACGCTTCCCATGTCGGTGTCGATCGAGAGCCGGCCGCCCGGGTCGAGGCGAAGGGTTTTCTCCATCCTCGATTCCGCGGAGAGCGGCAGCGTGACCAGGCAGAGAACGGCGGCGAGGCTCGGAACCAGGCGGCAGGCGCGGGCTGTCATGGGTCCTCCTCCAGGCGGCAGGGCTCCGCCGCCATCTGTCGCTTCTAACGCAGCAGGCGCCGGAAGGTTCCGGGACCCGCGTCAGGATTCGCGCTTCCCGGGCTGGCGTCTGGCTCCTGCCTCGGGAGGCGTCGAGTGTTTCTGGAGCCGCTTTGCATAGGCATGGGTGAGCTCGGCGCCCATGAGGACGATGAAGGACGCGTAGTAGACCCAGAGGAGGAGGACCACGACCGATCCCGCGGCGCCGTACGCGGAGGTCGCGGCCGTGCGCCCGAGGTAGAGCCCGATGGCCCACTTCCCGACGACGAAGAGAACCGACGTGGAGATCGCGCCCAGCCACACGTCCCGCCAGGGAATCCTCGCGTCCGGGAGGAGGCGGTAAATCATGGCGAAGAGCAGCGTGAACAGGATGAACGACAGGAGCGCGTTCGCCCACTCGAGCCACAGTGCCTCGGTCGCGAACTGCGAGGCAACGTAATTCTGGAGCACCTCGATTGCCGCCGACACGACGAGGGAGACGAGAAGCAGGAATCCGATCGCCGCGACGATGGCGAACGAGAGAAGGCGCTTGCGGAGAAAGTCCCGGACCAGGTGACCGGGCTTCGGCTTCACCTGCCAGATCCGATTGAGCGACGCCTGGAGCTGAGAGAACACCGCGGTCGCTCCGAGGATCAGCGTCACGATCCCGGCAGCGGCCGCGAGCCCGTCCGTATTCTCTTTTCGTGCCTTCTGCAGAATCAGCTGAACGAGCTGCGCCTGCTCTTCACCCATCAGGCCCGCAAACTGGCGGACGATCTTTCCGCGCACGGCGTCCTCGCCGAACACCGCACCCGCGATCATGATGACGATGAGGAGCACAGGCGCGAGCGAGAAGACCGTGTAGTACGAGAGCGCGGCGCTTTCGGCCATCGAGTCGTGAGCGAACCAGTTCTTGAATGCAGTGACGATGACGTCTCGCCACGCGGCGGGCTTTGCCTTCACGTGCAGGGAGAGTCGCAAACGTCATGCCGAGCATTGCTTCAGTCGCGGCGTGTGCGAAGCAAACACGCCGACTCAGGAACTCCCTCTCCCGTAACGGGGAGAGGGGCGGGTGAGGAGCGCGCCTCTTCCGTCGGAGCGGAGGGTCAGGGACCGATCACGAGAAATCGGTCGGCTCTTCCTCTTCGACCGGAACGAGGAAGATGTAGCCCTGCGGACCCTCCGGCGCGATCACCTCGTCCGACGTCTGACTGGATCGCAGAAAGTGTGCCGCGAGACGGCGCTCGGCGTCGGCGACGTCGTCGGCGTCGAAAACGAAGTCGGCCTCGAGACGGAAGCGCATCGGTCCTCCTCGAATGCCGATGCTACGATCTCCGGACTTCGTGCTCACGACATTCCGCCGACTCTTCCTCCAGGGTCTCGCGCTCGTTTCGCTCTCGGCGCTTCTCCGGTGCGCCCCGGCTCCGGCTCCGCGCGACCTG
>DASUAD010000190.1:0-3109 GCA_035763965.1 Thermoanaerobaculia bacterium
AGGAAGTCGGCGACCCCTCACCCCCGTCCCCTCTCCCGGCGGGAGAGGGGAGTCATGGTCATCGCTCTCGCGGTTCTCGCCGCGCTCACCCTCTGCGCCGCGCAGGCCGCTCCGAGGAAGGCTGTCACCCGCGTTCCGAAGCAGTACACGATCGAGCAGTTCTACGCGACGACCGGAGTCCGGGACGCGTCCTTTTCCTCCGACGAAAAGCGCATCCTCTTCTCGTCGAACCAGACGGGCGTCTACAACGTCTACAGCGTGCCGGTCGGCGGCGGGACGCCGACCGCGCTGACGTCCTCCGCCACCGACACGACGTACGCGGTCTCCTACTTCCCTTCGGACGACCGCGTCCTCTACACGCGCGACCAGGGGGGCAACGAGCTCAATCACCTCTACGTGCGCGAGCTCGACGGCAGCGAGAAGGATCTCACTCCGGGCGAAAAGCTCAAGGCGGCGTTCGACGGCTGGAGCGGCGATCGGAAGTCGTTCTGCGTCGAGACCAACGAGCGCGACCCCAGGTTCTTCGACCTCTACCGCTACGACGCCAGGACCTACGAGCGCAAGCTCTTCTACAAGAACGACGCGGGATACGAGATCGGCGCGATCTCGCCGGACGGCACCTGGGTCGCGCTCTTGAAGCCGAACACCACATCGGACAGCGACATCTACCTCTGGAGCGCGGCGTCCGGTGAAGCGAAGCTCATCACGAAACACGAGGGTGCCGCGGACAACATCCCCCAGGGGTTCGACCCGGCGTCCGGGGCGCTCTATTACCTCTCCAACGAAGGCTCGGAGTTCGCGCGCGTACGCCGTTACGACACCGCGACCGGGAAGTCGGAGGACGTCGAGAAGCCCGAATGGGATCCGCTCTTCGTCCGCTTCTCGAAGAACGGTCGCTACCGGGCGACGGGAATCAACGACGACGGGCGGACCGTCGTCCGCGTCGTCGACACGAAGTCGGGGCGCGAAGTTCCCCTTCCGAAGCTGCCGACCGCGGACGTCACGTCCGTGCGCTTCGCGGACAGCGAGAGGCGTCTGGCCTTCTACGTCAACGGCGACCGGTCCCCGAACAACCTCTACGTCTACGACCTCGGCTCAGGAAAGCCCGTCCGGTTGACCGATTCGCTGTCGAAAGCAATCGACCCCGAGGATCTCGTCGACTCCGAGGTGGTGCGGTTCAAGTCCTTCGACGGGATGGTCATCCCCTCCATCTACTACAAGCCGCACCAGGCATCCGCCCAGAACAAAGTCCCGGCGCTCGTCTGGGTGCACGGCGGCCCCGGAGACCAGACCCGCAAGGGCTACAGCGCGACCATCCAGTACCTCGTCAACCACGGATACGCGGTCCTCGGCATCAACAACAGAGGGAGTTCCGGTTACGGGAAGACGTTCTACACGGCCGACGATCGCAAGCATGGGAAGGAACCGTTGTGGGACTGCGTCGAGGGGAAGAAATACCTCGCGAGCCTTCCCTACGTCGACGGCGGCCGTATCGGCATCATCGGCGGGAGCTACGGCGGGTACATGGTCCTGGCGGCGCTGGCCTACAAACCGGAGGAGTTCGCGGTCGGGGTGGACATCTTCGGCGTCGCCAACTGGCTCAGGACGATCGAGAGCATCCCGAAGTGGTGGGAGTCCTTCCGCATCGCGCTCTACCAGGAGATGGGCGACCCCGAGAAGGACCGCGAGATGCTGCGGCAGATTTCGCCGGTGTTTCACGCCGACAAGATCCGGCGGCCGCTGCTCGTCCTCCAGGGCGCGAACGATCCGCGCGTCCTCAAGGCCGAATCCGACGACATCGTCGCGGCGGTGAAGAAGAACGGCGTCCCCGTGGAGTACATCGTCTTCCCCGACGAGGGGCACGGCTTCACGAAGAAGAAGAACCAGATCAAGGGGTACGGCGCAATCCTGGAGTTCCTCGACAGGTACCTGGGGTCAGGCAGGCAATCTGGTAATTTCGAGATGAAATACCAAAATGCGTGCCTAACCCCGAACGGTTGAGCATAAAAACAACGCGTCGTGAATTCGTCAAGAAGACCGGCGCCGGCGCGCTGGGCGCCACGCTCATCCCGTCCCTCGCGGGCGCCCGGGCTCCCGGTGTATCGGCTGGTAAACCCTACGACGTCGCCGTCGTCGGCGCCGGCGTCTTCGGAGCCTGGATCGCCTACCGCCTTCGGAAGGCGGGCCGCCGCGTCGCACTCCTCGACGCCTACGGTCCGGGCAATGCCCGCGCGAGCTCCGGCGGGCAGACCCGGGTCATCCGCATGGGGTACGGCGACCAGGAGATCTACACGCGCTGGTCGATGCGATCTCTCGAGCTCTGGAAGTCGCTCTTCGGCAAAGCGGGCCGCGCGTTCTTCCAACCGAGCGGCGTCCTCTGGATGGCTCGGGGCGAGGATCCGTTGACGACGAAGACGCTCGCCACGTTGAAGCGGCTCGGCGTCGCCCACGAGCGGCTCGAGCGATCGGAGCTCGAGCGCCGGTGGCCGCAGATCGACTTCGGCCCGATCACGTGGGCGATCCACGAGCCCCGGAGCGGCTTCCTGATGGCCTTCCACTCCGTCCAGGCCGTAGTCGAGTTCGCGAGGGCCGAGGGAGTCGAGTATCTCCAGGAGGCGGTCGCGCCGCCGACGGGCAAAGCAAGGCTCGCCTCGCTCACGACGGAGTCCGGAAAGACCGTTTCGGCGGGCACGTTCGTCTTCGCCTGCGGACCGTGGCTGCCGAAGGTGTTCCCCGATCTCGTCGGCGATCGCATCTGTCCCACGCGACAGGAAGTCTTCTACTTCGGCCCGCCTCGGGGCGACGGGCGTTTCCGCGCTTCGGAGATGCCTGTCTGGGTGGATTTCGCCGAGGAGATCTACGGCATACCGGACTTCAAGGGGCGCGGCTTCAAGGTGGCCCCCGATCGCCACGGGCCCGAGTTCGATCCCGACACGGGCTCGCGCGTGGTCACGCCGGAGACCCTGGCCAGCGTCCGTGAGTTCGTGGGCCGGCGCTTTCCCGGCTTGAAGGACGCGCCGCTCAGTGCGGGCGAGGTGTGCCAGTACGAGAACACCTCCAACGGCGATTTCCTGATCGACCGCCATCCCGAGCGCGACAACGTGTGGCT
>DASUAD010000191.1:0-10170 GCA_035763965.1 Thermoanaerobaculia bacterium
ACGCAAATGGCGGCCGGTCTTGGTCTGGCGCGAAGCGGATCTGCGAAGGGGCTGAAGTATGTTCGCGATCGACTCGCAGATACTTCTGGCGATCCAAACAATCCGAACGAGACCCGGACCACGAATGCGGAGAAGGACAACCCCTACGGACCGAAGGCAACCGACTTCATACTCGACCATCTCGGTGTATCTGCGGACGAGATCTTCGTGCCGGATTTGATTCGAATCGCGTCGTCTCCCGAGTATTCGTGGGTTCGCAAAGCTCAGGCTTGGCGAGCGCTTTCCCGACTAAACCCTGTCGCAGATCGACAGAAGATTCTGGCGCTTGCGTGGAAGAATCTGACTGACAGCAGCGCGGTGAAGCTCATAGTTCTGAACGAAGAATCTCGGGTCGCGACAGTGTCCCGGCAGCTCGACTCCTCTTCGGATGGGAAGGAAAAGGCGACTGCGCGTGAGCTTCGGCGTGCACTCGCGACTACGTCGCGCGAACGGCGCCGGTGGCGCGAAATCCACGGGTATACGTTCTAGGGTGTCACGACCGCGCGCGGCGCTGACGTTGCTCCTTCTCGCGGCTTCGCGAACCGCGTTCGCGCAATTCGGGTCGAGCGATCCCTTCGAGTCCCGCTTCAAGACCAAGCCGAGCTTCCAGATCCGGTTCCGTGTCCCCGAGAAGGGCGGCGAAGTCCGCCTCACGACGAAGAACCCGGTCCACTACGAGAAAGACGTCTTCTGGGAGGGCTCGGGCGAAGTCACGATCGAATACCAGGACGTGAAGATCACCGCGGACCGCGCACGCTACGACTTCCCGACCCGGACCGCCACGCTCGACGGGAACGTGGTGATCGACCAGGGGCCGACGCGCCTCTCCGGCACCCGCGGGGTTTTCCGCGTCGAAGACAAGACCGGACGTCTCGAGAACGCGACGGCCGACCTCGCTCCGACCTACCACATCGTGGCGGAGGCGATCGAGAAGGTCGGCGAAGCGACGTATCGGATCGAGAAAGGGATCTTCACCTCCTGCGACATGCCGCGGCCGGAGTGGTCGTTCTACCTTTCCGAGGCGAGGGTCACGCTCGACGACTACGCGCGGATGAAGAACGTCTCGTTCCGCGCGGGTCCCGTGCCGGTCCTCTACACGCCGTACCTGGTCTGGCCCACCAAGCAGGACCGCGCCTCCGGATTCCTCGTTCCGGGCGCCGGCTACAACAGCCACCGCGGCGGATACCTCGGGCTCTCGTACTACTGGGTGACCGGCCGCGCAACCGATTCGACGACGCAGCTCGACATGTACTCGCGCGGCGCCATCGGCGTCGGCGAGGAGTTCCGCTGGACCCCGACGCCGGAGTCCGCCGGGATCTTCCAGGGTTACGCGATCCGCGATCCGGAAGCGACGGTGTGCATCCCTCTGACCGAGGGGCCGACGGGCACCGAGCCCTGCACGACCACGGACGGCCGGGTCGGGGTCTTCGGTCGGCGCGAGAAGACGCGCTGGAAGGCGCGCCTCGATCACGTCTCCGACGACCTTCCATTCGGTTTTCGCGGGGTTCTGTCGGTGCACGAGTATTCCGACGAGCAGTTCCTCCGCGACTTCGAGCGGGCGTTCGCGCTCTCCTCGTCGCGACAGACCCTCTCGCGCGGCTTCCTGACGAAGAACTTCGGCGACGACTCCGTCAACCTGCGGGTCGAAAGGAGCGAGACCTTCTTCGGAACGAAGGTCGTGCAGGAGAGGCTCCCGTCGCTCGAGTACTCCCGGCGGACGTCGCGGATCGGCCGCTCTCCGTTCTTCCTTGCGCTCGAGTCCTCGTTCTCGTACCTGTACGTGAACCGCGGGCCGAATCTCGCGCGGGGCGAGTACGGGCGCGCGGACGTGCATCCCACGCTGTCGATTCCCTGGAAAACCGTTCCGTGGCTTTCGTTGACCGCACGCGGCGGGGGGCGATGGACCGGATACACGGATTCCACCGACGAAGCCCGGACGAGCTTCACCGGGGACTCTCTCTCCCGGTCCTACAGCGAGGCCGGTGTCTCGCTGGTCGGTCCCTCGTTCTCCCGGATCTACGACGGCACGCTCGGACGGTTCGGGAAGTTCAAGCACGTGATCGAGCCGCGTGTGGACTACGAGTACGTCTCGGACGTGTCCGACACGCTGCGGATTCCGGTTTTCGACGAGGTGGACACGGCGCTCGGGAGAAACCAGGTGCGATATGCGATCGTGAACCGCCTGCTCGCGCGCCCGGCCGAGTCGAAGGCGGGGGGCGCCACCGAGATCGCGTCTCTCGAGATCGCGCAGACGCATGCCTTCCGGCTGCCGCAGCTCACTTCCGGGACGTCGACGTCCTTCGAGACTTTCGCCGCGAAAACCGGGCCGATCGAAGGAGCTCTGCGGATCACCCCCGGAAGCCTGTTCGCGCTCGACGGCCGCGTCGCCTGGGACACGCACGTCGAGAGGATCACGGCCGTGTCGCTCGCGACGTCGGTCAACTGGAAGGCGAACTACGTGAACGCGACGTGGTTCGGCAGCCAGCCGGCGCCGGTCGGAGGCGCGACCTCTTCGACGAGGACCGACCAGATCCGGATCGCCGCAGGCATGGATCTCGGAAAGTCGTTCCGGATCGATACGCAGTTGAATTACGACGCCCAGCAGAGCCTCCTTCTCGAGGATCGATCGCTCGTGACGTTCAACGGCTCGTGCTACACCCTCTTTCTCGAGGTGCGCCAGCTGCGCCTGCCGCCGAGCACGAGACGCGACTATCGTCTCGTCGTGAACCTGAAGGACGTGGGCCAGCTGCTCGACGTCAACGGGTCGCTCGATCGGCTGTTCGGAGGAGGTCAGTAGTCGTAATCGGTAGACGGTAGACGGTAGACGAAAAAGAGCGCGCTTCCGTCTTCCGCCTCCCGTCTCCCGTCTTCCGGCTCCGGTTCGGTATCATCGTTCGCAGATGAAAGGCCTCATCCTCTCGGGCGGCAAGGGGACCCGCCTGCGCCCGCTCACGTACACCCGGGCAAAACAGCTCGTGCCGGTGGCGAACAAGCCCGTGCTCTTCTACGGGGTCGAGGCCATCGTCGCGGCCGGCATCCGGCGGATCGGGGTCGTCGTCGGGGAGACGAAGGACGAGATCCGCGAAGCGCTCGGCGACGGCTCGCGTTTCGGCGCGGAGATCACATACATCGAGCAGGAGGCGCCGCTCGGGCTCGCTCACGCCGTTCTCATCTCGGAGCCGTACCTCCGGGGTGAGCCCTTCGTGATGTACCTCGGCGACAACCTGATCGCCGACGGGATCACCTCGCTCGTCGAGGAATACCGCCGGCTCGGCTGCAATTCGGAGATCCTTCTCGCAAAGGTGCCGAACCCGGAACAGTTCGGCGTCGCGGAGCTCTCCGACGGCACCGTGGTCCGGCTGACCGAAAAGCCGAAGGAGCCCCGCTCGAATCTCGCGCTCGTCGGCGTCTACATGTTCGACGACTCGATCTTCGACGCCGTGAAGGCGATCCGGCCGAGTGCGCGCAAGGAGCTCGAGATCACCGACGCGATCCAGTGGCTGATCGACCACGGGGCGAGCGTCCACCCGCACCTCGTGTCGGGCTGGTGGAAGGATACCGGGAAGGTCGAGGACATGCTCGAGGCGAACCGGATCATCCTGGACACGTTCACGGCCCGCGGCCTCGACGACGTGGACGCGGGCTCGCGGGTCGAGGGCAAGGTCGTGGTCGAGGCGGGCGCCCGGATCTTCGCGAGCACGATCCGCGGGCCGGCGATCATCGGCGGGGATGCCGAGATCCGGAGCGCTTTCGTCGGACCGTACACGTCCATCGGGCCCGGTTGCCGCATCGAGAGGTGCGAGATCGAGAACTCCATCGTCCTCGAAGGCTCGTCCCTGGAGCGTATTCCCGGCCGCATCGCGGACTCGCTGATCGGCAAGAACGTCCGGATCCATCCGGGAGCGGAGCGGCCGCGCGTGCACCGTTTCCTCGTCAGCGACAACTCCGAGATCGGCATCCTGTGAAGGTCCTGGTCACCGGGGGCTGCGGCTTCATCGGATCGAACTTCATCCGTCACCTGCTGGAATCGCGCGGGGACGGCGTGTCGATCGTCAATCTGGACAAGCTGACGTACGCCGCCAACCCGGCGAACCTCGCCGACGTCGCGCAACGTCCGAACTACCGCTTCATCAAGGGAGACATCGTCGATCCCGACATCGTGCGGGTCGCGATGGACGGCTGCGAGGCGGTCGTCAACTTCGCCGCGGAGACGCACGTCGACCGCTCGCTCCTCGGCGACGCGTCGTTCATCGAGACGGACGTGCGCGGCGTGTTCGTCCTGCTCGAGGAGGCGCGGCGTCGCGGCCGCCTTCGAAAGTTCATCCAGATCTCGACCGACGAGGTGTACGGGTCGATCGGGGAAGGCTCGTTCCGCGAGGACTCGCCTCTGAACCCGCGCAACCCGTACGCGGCGTCCAAGGCGGGCGGCGACCGGCTCGCGTACTCGTACTGGGCCTCCTACAAGCTGCCGGTCGTCATTACGCGCGCGTCGAACAACTACGGCCCCTATCAATACCCGGAGAAACTGATCCCGCTGTTCGTGACGAACGCGATCGACGGGGAGCCGCTCCCGCTCTACGGTGACGGCCGCAACGTCCGCGACTGGCTCTACGTGAAGGATCACGCCGCGGCGATCGATTTCCTCCTCGACGCGGGAGAGCCGGGCGAGACCTACAACATCGCGGGGGGCAACGAGGCGGAGAACATCGCGATCACGAAGAAAGTTCTCGCCCTGCTCGGCAAGCCCGAGAGCCTGATCCGGTTCGTCGACGACCGCCCCGGGCACGACCGGCGCTATTCGCTCGATGCCGGGAAACTCGTTCGGCTCGGTTTCCAGTGCTCGACGCGCTTCGAGGACGGGCTCGCCGAGACGGTCGACTGGTACCGCCGCCGGGAAGACTGGTGGCGCCCGATCAAGGAGCGGGACGCCGCGTACCGCGAGTACTACCGGAACCAGTACGCCGACCGGCTCGCGACCTCCTCGACGACGGCGAAACCGCCGGGATAGGAGAAACCAGGTTGCGTCTCTCCCGGGGCGTTCCGAGAGCTTCGGGTTCTTCGTTTCCCTTTTCCCGTTTTCCGCTTCCCGGGCCCCGTTCTCTTCCGGCCGACGCCGCCGTCGCCTCCGTCGAGGCGCAGTCGGGACTGCTCGCGTCGCCGCGGGTGATGGCCGGAGAACGGCCGCGAGTTCTCGTCACGGGGGCTTCCGGGATGCTCGGCTCGGACCTGACCCCGGCCCTTGCGGGAGCGGGCTACGACGTTTATCCCCGGCCGCGCGCCGACCTCGACGTGACGGACGATGAGCAGGTCGGTTCGGCGTTTCGCGAGCTCGATCCGCACGTCGTCGTCAACTGCGCCGCTTTCACGAAGGTCGACGCGTGCGAGACCGATCCCGAGGCCTGGGCCGTGAACGCGCACGGGGTCGGCGTTCTTTCGCGCGAGTGCCTGCGGCACGGGACGCGGCTCGTCCAGATTTCGACGGATTTCGTCTTCGACGGCGGGAAGCGGGAGCCGTACACGGAGACCGACGAGACCGCGCCGCTGTCCATGTACGGACGCGCGAAGCGCGCGGGCGAAGAAGCGGCGCTGGAGTCTCCCGCCGCGCTCGTCGTCCGGGCGTCCTGGCTCTTCGGACGCGGCGGCTGGAACTTCGTCGAGGCGATCCTGAAGCAGGCGGAGGAGGGAAGGAGCGAGCTCTCGGTCGTCGAGGACCAGCGGGGCAAGCCGACGGCGACGACGGACCTCTCCGAGGCGATCGTGGCTCTCCTCGCCGTGAACGCGTCCGGGATCTTTCACTTCGCCAACCGCGGCGAGGTGAGCTGGTTCGACTTCGCGCGTGAGATCCTGCAGCTCGCCGAGAGAGACGATGTCCGGCTGCTGCCGACGAGCTCGGCCGCTCTCGGGCGGCCGGCGGCGCGCCCGGCCTACTCGGTGCTCGACACGTCGAAGTACGAGTCTCTGACGGGAAGATCGATCCGCCACTTCCGCGAGCCGCTCGCCGAGTACCTCGCGGGCCGCGCGAGGCCGGAGGCGTGACCCCCGGCGAGTGGAGGCGGAAAACGATCCACGCCGGCACCGGTCTCTTCGCGCTGGCGCTTCGGTGGCTCGACTGGAAGTGGGCGGCGGGCCTCGCACTCGCGGCACTTCTCTTCAACCTCTTCGTGATGCCGCGCATCGGGCGAGGGATCTACCGCGACGCAGGGCGGCGGCACGATTCGGGGATCGTCTCCTATGCGGCGATGGTCCTCGCTCTGATTCTGATTCTGCGAGGCCACTACCTGACGGTCGCCGCCGCCGTGTGGGCGATGATGGCGTTCGGCGACCCGGCCGCGGCGATCGCCGGCCGGATCCTCGAGGGACCGGCGCTGCCCTGGAACCGGGACAAGCGCTGGATCGGCCTCGCCGCGAACTGGGCCGCGGGGGCGACCGCGTCGATCCTCGTCTTCCGGTTCGTCTCGGCGCGTCCTCTCGATCCGCTCGCCGTGGTGCTCCTCCTCGTCGGGGCCGCGGTCTACGCATTCCTCGAGTCCGTTCAGGCGGGCATCGATGACAACCTCGTCGCGGGGCTGCCGACCGCGCTCGTGCTCGTTCAGCTCGGCCGGTGGCCGGAAGCCCCGCTCGCACCGTTCCACGCCGGCGGATCGAAACACCTCGCCGTCGCGCTCGCCGTGAATCTCTTCGCGGGAATCGTCACGTGGCGCGGCGGTCTCGTCGCCCGCTCGGGCGCGGTGGCGGGGGCGATCGTCGGTTTTCTCCTCCTCGTGTACGGCGGGTGGGCCGCTTATGCGCTGCTCTGGACGTTCTTTCTCGCCGGCACGGTGGCGACGAAGTGGGGATACGCCGTCAAACGTGAAACCGGGACGGCGCAGGCCGATCGCGGGCGGCGCGGCGCGACGCACGTCGTCGCGAACTGCCTCGTTCCCCTCGCGCTCCTCGTTCTCGGCGCGCCCGCGGCGGCGTTTGCGGGAGCGCTCGCCGCGGCCCTCGCCGACACGCTCGGCACCGAGGTGGGAAGTCTCTTCGGTCGGGATCCGCGTTCACCGCTGACGTTCGACCCGGTGCCGGCCGGGACGCCCGGCGCGATCTCCCTCGCCGGCACCGGCGCCGCCCTCGCCGGAGCCTGCGGGATCGCTCTCTTCGCGTGGATGTTCGGGTGGCTGCCGCGCGCCGCGATCCTCGCCGTGATTGCGGGAGGTTTTCTCGGGGCGACGGCCGAGAGCGTCCTTGCGGATGTCCGTCGCCGCTCGGGAGGTCGTCTCGACCACGAGTTCGCCAACGCGTTCAACACCTTCGCCGGGGCCATGATCGCTCTCGAACTCGCGCAATGAAGCGCTGGATCCGGCTCGCGCGTCCTTTCACCCTCGCGCCGCCTCTCCTCGGGATCCTGTCGGGGGCGGTGTGCGCCTTCGGCTCGGCCCACAACCCGGATCCCGCGCGGCGGGTCACGTGGGGAATCCTCCTCACGGTGCTGATCGGTTCCTTGTGCGCCTCCGCGATGAACGCGGCGTCGAACATCATCAACCAGATCGCCGACCTCGAGATCGACCGCCGGAACAAACCGGATCGTCCTCTCGTGCGCGGCGACATCGCGATGGGGGACGCCTGGATGGTCGCGGCGGTTCTGTACGTCCTCGCGATCGTGCCGACCTGGCTCGTCGTTCCTCACCCGTATCACTCCTTTCTCGATCGGATGACGGCGCCGGTTCACTTCCACGCCGCGTTCTTCATCTATCTCGTTGGCGCGCTCGCGACTTTCGTGTACTCGTTTCCGGCGTTCGGGCGCTCCAAGCGTCACTGGTTCTGGGCCAACTTCACGATCGCGGTCACGCGGGGAGGTCTCTTGAAGGTCGCGGGCTGGTCCTTCGTCGCATCCGTGGCGCTCTGGGAGCCGTGGACGATCGGCTCGGTCTTCGCGCTGTTCCTCCTCGGCGCGACTTCGACGAAGGACTTCTCCGACATGGCCGGCGACAGCGCGCACGGCGTTGTGACGTTGCCCGTCCGGTTCGGAGTCCGGCGGGCGGCCCGGATCATGGCGCCGTTTTTCGTCCTGCCGTGGCTGCTCGTGCCGCTCTTCGCGCGGCTGCCCGATCCCGACAACCCCGCCGAGCCCCTTCTGACGGGCGACCGGACGTTTCTGACTCTGATCGGCATCGTCCTGGTCGCGTGGGGGGTCTACACGGTCCGGCTCCTGCTCCGGAATCCGGACGAGCTCGCGTCCACCGAAAACCACCCCGCGTGGACGCACATGTACCTCCTCATGATGGCCGCGCAGGTGGGGTTCGCGCTGGCGTACGTGGGGTCGGGTCTTCACTGATACGGGAGCTGTTCGTCGAGACAGACAGCCCTTGCCATCTTCGCGAAGCGAAGTGGCAAGTGGAGACCTGACCCCCAATGTGGCAAGTGGAGACCTGACCCCCTACAATCGAGGCGTGATCGAAAGGGCCGCAGCCGAGACGCTTCCGCCCGAGGGCGAGGGACTCAAGGTCCGCTGGCGCGGGCTCGCGCTGACGTTCGACGAGACGACGCTCAACCGCCTGGTCGCACGGCTCTCCGAAAGCATCCCCGACCTCCAGGACCTGAAGATCCACGTCCGCCCGGGGGAGCTCTCCGCGACGCTCGTCGTCCACCGGTTCGGCGTTCCCCTCTCCGCGAAAGCGACGCTCTCGCAGCTTCGGTTTAAGGACGGTTTCCTGGCGTTCGTTCTCGACAAGGTGCAGGCTCTCTCGTTCATCCCCATACCCGACCAGCTCCTGTCGTACCTCGTCCAGAGGGCGCCGCGCGGGCTGCTCACCTACTACCCGGACGACCGGATCATGGTCGTCAACCTGTCCCGCTGGATTCCGCCGGGCATCGATCTCTCGCTCGAGCGCACCGTTTTCGAGGAAGGCGCCCTGACGCTCCAGTTCGGCGACGGCTCGTACGACCTCGAGCCGTTCCTCGAGCAAAGCTAAACTCCCCCGAATGGCTCTTCCGGCGGGGACCCGAATCGGGCCCTACGAAGTCCTCGCCCCGCTCGGCGTCGGCGGGATGGGGGAGGTTTACCGTGCGCGCGATTCCCGGCTGGGCCGCGAGGTCGCGCTGAAAGTCCTGCCCGAGGAGCTTTCGTCCGACGCCGACCGTCTGGCGAGGTTCGATCGCGAGGCGCGTTCGGCGTCCGCGCTGAACCACCCCCACATCGTCACGGTGTACGACATCGGCCGCGCCGACTCGCACTCCTACATCGCGATGGAGCTCGTCGAAGGTCGCACGTTGCGGGAGCTCGTGGCATCCGGGCCGCTCCCGGGCAAGCGCGCCGTGGCGATTGCGGCGCAGGCGGCCGACGCGCTCGCCAAGGCGCACACGGCCGGGATCGTCCACCGGGACTTGAAGCCCGAAAACGTCATGGTCTCGCGCGACGGCTTCGTGAAGATCCTCGACTTCGGTCTCGCGAAGCTCACCGCTCCCGTTTCCGGCGCCGTCTCTCACGCCGCCACGGCGGTCGACGCGACGCGGCCGGGCTCTTTGCTCGGGACCGTCGGCTACATGTCGCCCGAACAGGCACGCGGAGGCGAGGTCGACTTCCGCTCGGACCAGTTCTCGTTCGGTTCCATCCTCTACGAAATCGCATCGGGGAGGCGCGCCTTCCAGGGCGACAGCGCGCCCGAGACGATGGCCGCGATCATCCGGGAAGAGCCCGAGTCGCTCGCCCGCGTCGCGGCTTCCGCGCCCGCGCCGTACCGCTGGATCGTCGAGCGGTGTCTCCAGAAGGATCCCGACGATCGGTATGCCTCCACGCGCGACCTCGCCCGCGAGCTCGCGGACCTGCGCGACCATTTCTCCGAGATCGATCGATCGGGAATCTCGGTGCCGACCGCGCCACTCCCGCCGTCCCGATCGAAAGCGGCGCGGATCCTTCTGCCGGTGGTCGCCATCGACGCGTTCGCGCTCGGGATCGCGGCTGCAGGCCTCTGGTCGTCTCGCCGAAGCGCGGCGTTGCCGCCCGCGATTCGTGCGCTGACCTACTCGGGCGCGGATCAATCGCCGGCCGTCTCGCCGGACGGGCGAACGATCGCGTTCACTTCACGGCGCGACGGCCTCGCGCGGATCTGGGTCAAGCAGCTCGCGACCGGCGGCGAAGCGGCTCTCACCTCC
>DASUAD010000192.1:0-2254 GCA_035763965.1 Thermoanaerobaculia bacterium
GATCTCGAACGGCTGAGCCGCCTCGCCCATCACCGTCGTGTGCAGAGACTGGTAGAAGTTCGGCTTCGGCATCGCGATGTAGTCCTTGATGCGGCCGGGTAGCGGACGCCAGAGCTGGTGCACCAGCCCGAGCGCCGCGTAACAGTCTCGCGTCTCCGGGGTCACGATCCGGAAGGCGAGGATGTCGTAGAGCTCCGCGGCGTCCACTCCCCGCCGGCGCATCTTTTCGGCGATCGAGTAATAGCGCTTCACGCGGCCGGTGACCTCTCCCGGGATGCCGGCTTCGGCGAGCTTCGCCGCCAGGCGTGCGCGGACCTTCTCGATCATCGCCTGCGACCCCTTCATCCGGCGCTCGACCTCACGCGCGACCCGGGCGTACTCCGCCGGCTCCAGGTACATGAAGGCGAGGTCCTCGAGCTCCCCCTTGACGAGCCCCATTCCGAGCCGGTTGGCGATCGGCGCGTAGATGTCGAGCGTCTCGCGTGAGATCTCGCGGCGCTTCTCCTCGGGGAGATATTGCAGGGTGCGCATGTTGTGGAGTCGGTCCGCGAGCTTGACGAGCACGACCCGCAGGTCGGAGACCATCGCGAGAATCATCTTGCGGAAGGTCTCGGCCTGTTCCTGCTCGCGCGAGACGTAGGAGAACTTCCCGATCTTCGTCAGCCCGTCGACGAGGTCGGCCACCTCGGAGCCGAACTGCTGGGTGATCAGCTCCTTCGTGGTCAGCGTGTCCTCGAGGACGTCGTGGAGAAGGCCGACGACGATCGAGACGTCGTCCGCCTTCATTTCGGCGAGGATCGCCGCCACGTTCAGAGGGTGCACGAGGTAGGGCTCGCCCGACCGGCGGACCTGACCCTTGTGCTCCAGGGCCGAGAAGACGTACGCGCGCCGCAGCAGGTCCTGGTTGGACTGCGGGTTATAGGCCTCGACTCGGTCGAGGATGTCCTCGAAGCGGATCATGACGCCAGAGGAAAGATTAACGCCGAGGGGAAGACCCCGGAAATCGGTAATCGGTAATGGGAAATCGAGAAGGGCCGATTACCCGCTCCGATTACCGATTCCCGATTCCCAATTCCCGTCTTCCGATCAGCGTCTTCCGGACTTCTTCTTCTTCGCGGCTGCGGGCGGCGACGGCGCGACCGGCCTGGGGGCCGGCACGGCCTGGAGCTTGCGCCGGCCCTTGAGGTCTTTCCAGATCACGACGATCGCGGCCGCGACGTAGATCGACGAGTACGTGCCGACGATGATTCCGATCATGAGCGTGAGCGCGAACGTGTTCAGCACCTCGCCGCCGAGAAAGAAGAGCGCGATCACGACGAGCATCGTCGCGCCGGAGGTCAGGACCGTTCGGGACAGCGTCTGGTTGATCGAGCGGTTGATCACAGAATCGAGCGCTTCCTTTTTCGGCGTACGCTGGTTCTCGCGGACGCGGTCGTAGACGACGACGGTGTCGTTGACGGAGTAACCGACGAGCGTGAGCAGCGCCGCCACGACGACGAGGTTGAACTCGCGCCCGAGCAGAGCGAGGAGGCCGACGGTGATGAGAGTGTCGTGGATCAGAGCGACGACGGCGCCGACCCCGAACGGGAGCGAACGGAACCGGATCGCGATGTACGCGAGCATTCCGGCGATCGACCAGACGACGGCGAGGACCGCCTTCTTGCGCAGGTCGGCGCCGACCTGCGGACCAACGTTCTCCGCGGAAAGGAGAACGAAGGGACCGGCGTGGGAGTTCGCTTTCAGCCAGTCGCGCGCAGCCGGCGTCAGGTTCGGCACCCTGTCGAGTTCCGCGGTGGATCGGAATATGCCGGCCTCCGTACGGTACGCGATGATCCGTTCGCCGACCAGTCCGTAGTACTGCGAGGCGGTGACGTCCGGCCGGCCCGAGGTCCGGTCGGGATCCGCAGCCGAGAGGCGTGCCGCGATGACGTCCTTGCCGTCGCGGTTCAGGTCGATCTTCGCCGGGTCCGCTCCCGGCATGAGCGCCGCGCGAAGAGCATTCTGGACGTCGTGGGAAACGTCCCGACCTTCCTGCTTCTGCTGCTGGACGCGGACCAGGACCTCGTTCTTCTCCAGCTCGCCGTAGCGCTGGAGACCGACGTCTCCGAGGTTCGCGCCGTCGAGAATCTTGCGCAGGCGGTCGAGATCGGGGCGCTCGGCGAACTGGACCGCCATCTGGGTCCCGCCGGCGAAGTCGATCCCGAACTTCAGTCCCTTCTGCACGAAGATCGCGAACATGCCGATCGCGATCAGC
>DASUAD010000193.1:0-6365 GCA_035763965.1 Thermoanaerobaculia bacterium
ACGCTCGTCGTGGTCGGGGAACAGGACGCCCTGGCTCCCCCCGCCGATTCCGAGGCGATGGCCGCCGCGATTCCGGGCGCCCGCCTCGTCCGGGTGCCCGGCGCCGGGCACCTTGCGCCGATGGAGAGACCGAAGGCGGTCGCGGAGGCGCTCGGCGAGTTTTTCTCGTCCTCCCTGGCCGGCTGACGCGACCCTAGAAGGACACGCGGGCGCCCAACCGCAGAGACCGCGGCGCCTGCCGAAGGAACGCGTCCTTGTACCGCACGTTGCACTTGGGTTCGTCGACGGCGGACGAATTGGAGCCGCAGACGTAGTCCGCGTCGGCGAACTCCGCGAAGTTGTAGCGCTGATCGAGCAGGATCGGCCGCTGAACGTTCAACAGATTGAAGACGTCGGCGAGGAAGTTCACCGTCACGGGCCCGATGCGCAGGGGGTACCCGAGGTGAAGGTCCGCCTCGTAGTTGTCGGGGGTGCGGCCCTCCGCTCCCCTCCGGGTCAGGAAGAACTCGTAGCGCCCGTAGACGTCGGAGAATCCGTAGCGCGTCACGGGGGTTCCGGTCCGGTAATAGGCAGAGAGCCCGACCGAGAGCCGAAATGGCGTCACGTAGACGCCCGAGACCTTGAACTGGTGACGGCGGTCGTTCGAGAGGGGGCCGCGGTTCGTGATCTCGCCGCGGTTCTGGCCGTCGGTGAAGAAGTCGTAGTAGTCGTACGCCGCGGAGATGTTCGGATCCGGCCCGACGTTGGTGAACGGCGCGACCTCCCCGTCGTAGTTCCCCTCGAGCTTCGACCAGAGGTATGACGCGATCGCCTGCCAGTTGTTCGAGAAGCGCTTCGTGACGTCGAGCTGCACTCCGCGGAAGATCCGCTTGGGGTCGGGGGCCGGGAACGTCGTTTCGTAGTCGAGGGTGAAGACTCGCTCCATGATTCCCTCACCCGGATTCCCGATGCAGTAGGTCCCGTCGTCCACGCAGAGGAAGTCCTCGATGACCTGGCCGTAGTCGCGGTAGATGTACTTCACGCCGACCGCCAGATCGGGGATGACCTCGCGCTCGGCGCCGACGAGGATTTCCCGGATGTGCTGGTTCTCGAGGTCCGGGTCGGTCGGCTCGGTGAACCCGCCGAAGATTCCGCTCGGTGAATCGAGGATCGCGTCGGCCTGGGGATCCGGCACGATTCCGACCGGGTCGAAGTTGTTCACCCGCGGCTGCCGCTCGAACGAGAAGGAGCGGATGACGAGATCCATCGGGATCTCCTCGTAATAAAGCCCGAAAGATCCGAAAACCTTCGTTTTCTTGTCCCGTCCCGGATTCCAGATCACCCCCAGCCGCGGCGCGTAGTCTTCGTCGAGCGTGATCCGCGTGACGCCCGAGGCGTCGATGATCTCCTGGCGGTCCCACCGAACTCCGAGGTTCAACGTCAACTCCGGAAGGACGGTCCAGCGGTCCTGGAGGTACGCCGTCCAGATCTCGTGCTCGGGGCTCGCGTTCAGCTGCGAGAGCGGCGCGTCGAAAGGTTCATCCGTCGCGGTCGGGATCGTCCAGTAGAAGTGCTGGTAGATCGGCCGCGCGGCGTTCGTCGGGTTCTCGAAGATCGTGACCTGCTGTCCGCCGGACATACGCTTCACGACGTCGGCGCGGTCCTTCTCGTACTCGACGCCTCCTTTCGCCTCGTGACCCTTGAGGTACGCCGTTGCGGAAAGCGCGTAGTGGTCGCGCTCGAAGTTCTTCTTCTGGATCAGACCGAACCCGCCGGTCTGGAAGTTGTCGGCGCGTGTGTCGATGTACTCGACCGTGTCCCCTTCCTCCGTCGAAGGACCGATCGAGTTGCGCTCGTCGTGCCGCGCGGCCTGGGCCGACACCGCCAGAGACGACCCGAGGAGGCCGTCCCAGCGAAGGGAATAGTCACGCCCTCCGTAATCCTGCCGGCCGAGGAAAGTCGAGAACTCGCCGTTCAACGTGTGGTTGGCGTCGTTGATCGCGCCGCTGTCGGTTCGCGGGTCCTGGATGAAGGAAGCGACGAGCGTGTGCCCGGGCGCGAAGCCCCACGTGAGCTTGCCGGAGCCGAGGTTGCGGACGCTCTTCGACTCGACCTCCTCCCCTTCGAAGGGGCCGGCCGTCAGGGCGTTCTGGACCTTGTTCGTCACGCGGTCGTACGCCGCGAAGAACCAGAGCCGGTCCTTCAGGATGTATCCGCCGATGTCCGCGCCCCAGTCGTCGCGGGTGAATCCCAGCGCCGCGCCCGCCAGGGTCTCGCCGACGTGCTTGTTGTCGGCCTGCCAGAGGTCGGCGTCGAACCAATTCCCCTCTCCGTGGCGCGTGTAGTACCCGAAGACGTCCCCGTGGAACTCGTTGCCGCCCGACTTGGTGATGACGTTGACGATGCCCCCGGTCGAGCGTCCGTACTCCGCCTCGTACCCGCCGGTCTTGACGTCGATCTCCTGGATGAACTCGAAGTTCAGCTCCTTGCCCTGGAGGCCGTACTCGACGTTGGTCGTGTTGACGCCGTCGATCAGATAGGCGTTCTCCGCGCCGGAGGAGCCATAGACCGTGATCGTCGTCTGGTCGATGTTGTTGTTGCTCGCGTCGGTCGAGACGCCGGGGACGACCTGCACGACGGCGGAGTAGTTGCGCCCCGTCGGGAGGTTCTGGATCGCGCGCTGGCTGATGTTCGCTCCGATCGTCGGCGTCGTCGGGTCCACGACCGGGACCTCGCCGGAGACGACGACCTCTTCCCGCGCCGTCGCGCGCAGGCGGAAGTCCGCGGTCACGGTCCGGTCGAGCAGGATCTGCACGGTCTGCTCCGCACGGCCGAACTGCGGGAGAGAGGCCGAAATCGTGTACGACCCGGGCGGCAGCAGCGCGAGGCGATACGAGCCGTCGGCGGCGGTCACCGCGATCTTCGTCCCCTGAAGGGCGGGACCGCGCGCTTCGACGGTCGCGCCCGGAAGCGGCGCGCCCGAGTCGTCGGACACCGTGCCGACGACGGAGCCGGTGGTCTGGGAAAACGCGAAGGTCGAGAAGAAGAGGAACACGGCGGCGAGGAGGGTGGCGGATTTCTTCACGGTGCCTCCCAACGGTTGTTGCGCCGATCCTAGCCCATGGCAGCGCCGTGTGGTAAAGACCGGGACGCAATGTCGCTCTTCGCACGAAGGCGCCCGGTCGAGGCAAGCGCCCCCCCGCTCCGACTGCACCTCGGTTGCGGGCAGTCGCCGATCCCGGACTGGGTGAACATCGACGTCCAGGCTCTGCCGGGCGTCGACCGGGTCCTCGACGTCCGCAACGGACTTCCGTTCGAGAACGTCGCCGCGATCTACGCCGAGCATTTCCTCGAGCACCTGGACGTCGAGGACGGCCTCGCTTGCCTCTCCGAATGCCGCCGCGTCCTCGCTCCGAACGGGGTCCTGCGGATCTCCACGCCGAACCTCGACTGGGTCCTCGCGACGCACTACCGGCACGGGCAGTGGCCGGCCGAGGAGGACGCGGTCTCCGACTGCTTCATGATGAACCGCGCCTTCCACGGTTGGGGACACCGGTTTCTCTACAACCGTCAGGCCCTCGTCGCCGCGCTCCGCTCCGCCGGTTTCGCCGACGTCTCGATGCACCGCTACGGCGAGAGCGACGTGCCCGAGCTCCGCGGGCTGGAGCGCCACGAGAAGTCGGGGGATTCGCCGGAGCTTCCGCACGTCCTGATCGCACAGGCGAAGGGGCGCGGAGAACCACGCGCTTTTCCGAAGGAAATCCTCGCCGACTACAAGACGGCGATCGACGCGCGCTGACGCGCCCCGTCAGGCCGGTTTGACCGCCGTCGCGCGGAGGTACTGGGTCCCGGCGCCGCGGATCTCCGTGACCCGGAACCCGCAGCGCTCCAGGCGGCGAGAGAGCTCGCGCGCCGAGAAGACGACCCCCGACCAGGAGTCGGCCACCCAGCGGCGGAACACCTGTCGCGACCTCCCGTCGACCTGAACGCGGAAGATTCCGCCGGGCACGAGCACGCGGAACGCTTCGCGGAAGTACGACTCGACGTACGCCTTGCGGGGGACGTGCTGGAACACGATGTGGGAGAACACGAAGTCGAAGGTGCCGTCGGCAAGGAACTCGAGCCGGCCGTCGGTCCGGTGGAGCTCGACGTTCGGGAGCCCGGCACAGTAGTCCCGCGCGCGGCGGAGCATCTCCTCGGACAGATCCACCCCGACGACGCGCGCGACCCGGCTCGACAGAGGCTTCACGAGACGACCCACGCCGCAGCCGATCTCGAGGACGCACCAGTCGCGAGCGACGGGCAGCCCGTCGATGACGTGACGCTCGAGGTCCTGCTGCCCCGACGCTTCGAACGCGCCGGGCGAGTCGGCCGACGTCGTGCAGACGTAGAACGGCGCGTTCTCGCGCGCGCGGCGATCCCAGTCGGCGCGCATCGTCTCGCGACGCCGCCAGAGGCGGCCGGGCAGGGACCGGGTGAACGGCACGTCGCGCATCGGCGAGCAGACTAAACCAACGCGTCCGGCGGCACGACCGTATGATCGGAATCGTGGGCCCGCTCTCGGCGCTTCTGCTGCACGGGGCCGTGGCGGTCGCCTGGGCGGCCCTCGCCAAATGGCTCGGCCGCCCCATTCCGGGGCGGCTCTTCGTCGTCTTCCTGCTGTTGCCCGTTCTCTTTCTCCTCCCCGCGTTCGTCACGACACGCACCGTCTTCCCCGTCGACCATGCGATGAGTCTCCCGCCCTGGAACTCCCGGCCGCACCAGGCGCCGGCGAATCCGAACCTGAACGACGTCGCGACCGAGATGGCGCCGTGGGCGAAGGCGGTTCGAATGGCGTGGAAGGAAGGATCGATCCCGTGGCGGAATCGCTGGAACGCCTGCGGCACGCCGCTCGCGGCCAACGGTCAGTCCGCCGCGTTCTCTCCGCTGACGATCCTCGCGGGCCTACTGCCCCTCGTCTATACCTTCAACTTCCTGGTCGTCGTGAAACTCTTCACGGCGCTCGCAGGAACCTGGCTCTGGCTCCGGGAGCTCGACGTCCGGTCCGGAGCGTCCCTGTTCGGAGCGATCGTGTTCGCGTTTTCGCTCACGATCGTTCCCTGGCTCCTCTTTCCGCACACGTCGGTCATTGCTCTCTGGCCGTGGGTGCTCTTCGCGATCGAGCGTCTGCGGGACCTCTCCGTCCGCGGTCGCGCGACCGCCGCGCTCACCGCGGTCTGGACGCTGCAGATTCTCGCGGGCCATCCCGAGAGCTTCGTGTTGGGCATCTTCTTCACGGGTCTCTGGCTGGCCGCCCGGCTCGGACTCCGCGATCTCGAAACGCCGCGACACGTTCTGACCCGGACCGCATTCGCCGGCGCGCTCGCCCTGGGTCTCGCCGCTTTCGTTCTGCTGCCGCAACTCGGCGCGATTCGTGATTCGAATCGCGCCGTCACGGCGCTCGCCTTCTCGAAAGCCCTGCCGGTGCGGCTCGCCCCGCACGGTCCGGCGTGGCCGTTCGGCGTCTTCACGGCGCTCCTGCCCCGCTCGCTCGGAGACGCGATGGGGACTCCGATGCTCCCCCTCGCCGCAGGCTCCTTCCCGGAGATGGCGCTCGGCCACTTCGGCCTCGTCGGCTGGGCCGCGGCGCTCCTCGTGGTCCGGAAGGGATCGAAGCGGTCCCGGAAGGAAGTCGGGCTTCTCGTGCTTTTCGTGCTCGGTTTCGCGACTGCCGTCCTGCTGTGGCCAGTCTTCGACCTCTTCTTCGTGCTGCCCGGAATCAAGCTGATGCTGCCGTTGCGCTTCTTCACGTGGGTCGGTCTCGCGGGCAGCGCGATCTCGGCCTTCGAGCTCGACCGCCTGGTGCGGGACGTCGAGAAGGGCCGCGCGAGCGGAACGGCCCTCCTCGTCTCCTCCGCTTTGATCCTCCTGCTCGCGGCCGCGTTCCTCGCGAAGCTCGCACCCTTCCACGGGGCCGTCGGCGCGATCGCGATCCAGCGCCGGGAAACGATCCGAGCGATGGTCTTCCTCGCAACCGGGGCCGCCCTGGCGGTCGCGCTTTCGCGGGTCAGGACGAGAGGCGCGTTCCCGTTGCTCCCGCTGTTCCTGGCGGTTGTCGCAGCGGGGGAGCTTTTCTGGCAGGGCCGCCGGCTCTACCGGCTGGGCCCCGCGGGCGACTTCTATCCGTCGACTCCGCTGGTCGAGTTCCTCGACCGGCAGGAAAAGCCGTTTCGGGTTCTCGGCGAAGGGCCGGTGATCTACCCGAGCACGAACGTCTTCGCGGGAGTCGAAGACGTCCGCATCCACGACCCGGTCGAGCGGCGGGACTACGTCGAATGGCTCGACCGCGCCTGCGGGTACGATCCGGCCGCTTTCTTCAAGCACGTTTCGAACGTGGACTGCGCGGC
>DASUAD010000194.1:0-3588 GCA_035763965.1 Thermoanaerobaculia bacterium
TCCCGACTATAGCAGCGTCGCTCTCCGGCGGCGGGGAGTCGGCTGAATCTCTCCACCGTTCTCGCGGTAATGGGTGCCGCGCGAGACACGGTTGTCCGATGCCGCCCTGTGAATGGCGAGCGCGGTCTGAACGCCGTTGCGCAGGCCGACGAGCTCGTCGGACATCGTTCCCCGGCGATAGAAGTTCTCGATTTCCTCCCGCAGCTCGGCCAGGATTCGCCCGGCCCGGTCGAGCCGCTTCTCCGACCGCAGCAGGCCGACGTAGTTCCACATCGTGTGGCGGATCACGAGCCAGTCCTGAGCGATCAAAGCCGGGTCGACCGGCTCGAACTCCGGCTCCCAGGGACGGACCTCGACGCGACGCTGGAGCGGTTCGGAGCGGATCGCGCGAACCGCCGCTTTGCCGGACCTCCACCCCCAGAGAAGACCCTCGAGCAGCGACGTCGAGGCGAGCCGGTTCGCGCCGTGTACGCCGGTGCACGCGACCTCCCCGGCGGCGCGCAGGTGCCCGAGCGTCGTGGCTCCGTCGAGGTCGACGGAGACGCCGCCGCACGAGTAGTGTGCGGCCGGAACGACCGGGATCGGCCCCGCAGTGAGATCGAATCCATACTCGAGGCAGCGCTTCGTGAGCCCGGGAAAGCGCTCGCGGATCCAGGCGGCCGGTTTGTGCGAGATGTCGAGGAGCGCGTGCGGCTCGTCGCGCTCGAGCATGCGCTGGTGAATGGCGCGGGCGACCACGTCGCGCGGCGCGAGCTCGGCGTCGGGATGGACCTCCTTCAGGAAGGACTGGCCCGAAGCGTCCGTGATCCGGGCTCCTTCGCCGCGCAGCGCCTCGGTCAGGAGGAGCCGCCCCTTCGGATGGACGAGGGCGGTCGGATGGAACTGGATGAACTCGAGGTTCAGGAGCCTCGCGCCGGCGCGCCGCGCGATCGCGACGCCGTCCCCGCGGGCGCCCTGCGGGTTCGTCGTGTGGAGGTAGACCTGCCCGAGACCGCCCGTCGCGAGAATCGTCTCGCGCGCCAGGAGCGGCCGCACCTCGCCCGTCGAGCGGTCGAGGAGATGAGCACCGACGACGGCCGGCGGATGGTAGCGGTCGGTCGGCTCGACGGAGTCGTGCGAGAGGGTCAGCAGGTCGACGGCGGTCGTCGCCGCGAGGCATCGGACGTTCTTCTCGCGGCGGCACGCGTCGAGGAGCGCCTGCTCGATCGGCACGCCCGTCTCGTCCTTGACGTGGAGGACGCGCGGGACCGAGTGCGCTCCCTCGAGCGTCCAGTGGAAGTCGTTTCCCTCGCGGTCGAACGGAACCTGGAGCTCCTCGATCAGGAGTTGCCGCACGAGGTCGGGGCCCTCGCGCGCGACCAGGTCCGTGGCATCCGGGTCGCAGAGGCCGTCTCCGGCGCGCCGGATGTCGGCGGCGAGAACCTGCGGCGAATCACCCGGCGGCCGCGCGACGATCCCTCCCTGGGCATAGAACGTGTTCGAGTCCCACGGCTCGCGCGCGCGCGTCACGAGCGTGACGTCGGCTCCCTCGCGGGCGGCGGCGAGCGCCGCCGTGCAACCCGCGATTCCGGTACCGAGAACGAGGACCTCGGTGGCGTCCGTCATCGGACGGCCTGGCCCGCCGGAATCTCGATCTCGAGGGAAATGTCGGCGGCCTCGACGGAATGGGTGAGCGCGCCGACGGAGATCGAGTCGACGCCCGCGAGCGCGTAGTCGCGCACGTTCGCGAGGGTCATGTTGCCCGAAGCCTCGATTGCCGGCGGGTGGTCCCTCTCGCGCGCGATCGCGACCCAGCGCGCCACCGTTTCGGGCGACTGGTTGTCGATGAGCAGCACGTCGGCGCGGCCCGCGACCGCCTCGCGCAGGTCCTTTTCCGACTCGACCTCGACCTCGATCGTCATTCCCGACGGTGCCGAGCGCCGCGCTCTCTCGAGAGCGGGAGCGAGACCGCCCGCGATCGCACGATGGTTGTCCTTGACGAGAACCATGTCATAGAGGCCGGCACGGTGATTGGTTCCTCCGCCGTCGCGCACGGCGGTGCGGTCGAAGGCCCGGAGCCCGGGCGCCGTCTTGCGCGTATCGAGGATGCGACAATCGGTCCCCGAAACGGCGTCGAGGTAGCGGCGGGTGGCGGTCGCGATTCCGCACATTCGCTGCAGCAGGTTCAAGGCGACCCGCTCGCCCGTCAGGATCGCACGGGTCTTCCCGTTGAGCCGGGCGAGGAGCGTCCGGGGCGTGACTTGCCGGCCCGTCGAGACGAGCTCCTCCCAGGAGAGCGACGGATCGAGCAGCTCGAAGACCCGCCTCGAGACGGAGAGACCGGAAACGACGCATTCCGACTTCGCGACGATCCCGGCCGCGGCGACGGCGTTTTCTGC
This sequence comes from Thermoanaerobaculia bacterium, assembly GCA_035763965.1. Lineage (GTDB taxonomy): Bacteria > Acidobacteriota > Thermoanaerobaculia > UBA5066 > Gp7-AA6 > Gp7-AA6. The sequence goes on from DASUAD010000194.1 coordinate 2,379, forward strand.
GACGATCGAGTCGGTCGTGACGTCCCCTGTGCCGACGTCCTCCGCCAGGAATTCACGGAGCTTCGCGTCCAGCTCCTCGGCGGAGAGGCTTTCCATCCCGATCAGGATATCCGAGGCCGGGAGACGGGAGATGGTAGACGGTAGACGAGAGGAATCGCCTTACGGCCTCGTCTTCCGTCTTCCGTCTTCCGTCTACCGTCTACCGACTCAGGACAGTTCGAGCATCCGCAGCAGCGGCTTCTCGGCCGCCCGGCGCAGCTCCTCGGGCAGGATGATCTCGGGCCGCTCGTCGCGCAGGCACAGGTACAGCTTCTCGAGCGTGTTCAGCTTCATGAACGGGCACTCGTTGCAGCGGCAGCCGTTGTCGGGCGGGATGGGGATGTACTCGCGATCCGGGGCGATCTTCTCCATCTGGTGGATGATTCCCTCCTCGGTCGCGATCAGGAACTTCTTTGCCGGCGCCGTCGTCGCGAACTGCAGGATCGAGCGGGTCGAGCCGATGTGGTCGGCGTACTTCAGGATTCCTTCCGGGCACTCGGGGTGTGCGGCGATCAACGCGTCGGGGTGCTGCGCCTTCAGCCGCAGCATCTCGCGCTCCGAGAATTGCTCGTGCACGATGCAGGTGCCCGGCCAGAGGACCATCGGACGCCCCGTCTTCTTCGCGAGGTACGCGCCCAGGTGCCGATCGGGCGCGAAGAGGATCTGTTTGTCGGGAGGGATCGACCGCACGATCTTTTCGGCGTTGGACGAAGTCACGATGATGTCCGACAGCGCCTTCACCGCCGCGGAACAGTTGATGTAAGTGAGCGACACCGCGCCGGGATGCGCTTCCCGCCATGCGCGGAACATCTCCGGCGGGCAGGAGTTCTCGAGCGAGCAACCCGCTTCGTAGTCCGGCAGCACGACCTTTCGGGTCGGGTTCAGGATTTTCGCGGTCTCGGCCATGAACCGCACGCCCGCGAAGGCGATCAGGCGCGCGTCGGTCGCCTGCGCCTTGCGCGAGAGGTCGAGCGAATCGCCGACGAAATCCGCGAGGTCCTGGATCTCCTCCTCCTGGTAGTAGTGCGAGAGGAGAACGGCGTTCTTCTCTTTCTTGAGATTTCGGATCTCCTCCTCGAGGTCGAGTCGCGGGTCGATCGAAGAAAGATCGGGCGGCGCCGGCCGCGGGAGGAAGCCGGGAAGATCGGTCGACGGCAGAGGAGTCGGTGCG
>DASUAD010000195.1:0-3066 GCA_035763965.1 Thermoanaerobaculia bacterium
CGAACGAGGTCAAGACGGCGGAGAGCCGCGGGTCGGACGTGAGACCGACCTCGGACCCGAGCACCACGCAGGTTTCCTTCGCGTCGAGATATCGGGTCACGAGATCGAGCAGGCGCGCCTTCTCGTCGAACGCCCGGAAAACCCGCTTCAAGCTTTCGACGTCCGAGAATTCGGGCTTGTCGAGAAGGGTCGATGCGCCGTCGACGTAAACGCGTTCTTCCGTGTCGCCGCGATCGAGCGCGAGCCGGCCGAGCTCGAGCGAGCGACCGAGCATCCGATCGTACGCGGCCTTTTCTCTCGTCATCTCCTCGAGGAGCCGCGCCCGGACCTCGTGGAGGGTCAGGCCGGCGTACTCGCGCGTGAAGCGCTCGCTCGCGGTCTCGAGCTCGCGCGCCGTGTAGTCACCGCCGGTCTCGATGACCCGCGACAGGACGACGTCGGGCTCGTTCACCTGGACGACGAGCACCTTGCCCGGAGCGACCGCGAGGAACCGGAGACTCTTCAGGACCGTGTGCAGGGCGTCGGGCGCCACCACGAACCCGACCTCGCCCGAAAGCCGCGAGAGCAGCCGCGATGCCGTCTGGAAGAGGCCGGTGACCTCGGGGCCCGCCGACGCGAGGTCCGAGTCGACCTGTTCTCGGATTCCCTCGTTGACTCGCCGGTGGCGGATGAGCTCGTCGATGTAGAGACGGTACGCGCGGTCGGTCGGCACCCGGCCGGCCGAGGTGTGGGGCTGGGCCAGGTAGCCACCATCCGTCAGGTCCGCCATGATGTTCCGGATCGAAGCGGGGGACAGGTTGAACCGGTGAGACTTGAAGAGGGTCCGGGACGACACGGGTTTTCCCGTGTCCACGTGGACGCGGATGATCTCCTTCAAGATGGCACGGCTTCGGCTGTCGAGACTGCTCATCCCATCCCTCTGGCACTCTCGCAGGGAGAGTGCCAATGCCTACGGTACGGGTTCGCGGTTCAAACTTCAAGGTTCAAGGCTTCCGCGTCACCGTAAGACGCGCTCCCGAACCGTCTTAGACTCGTTCGGTGCCCGCTGACGTGACGGGGATGACAATCGTGCTCGTCGGTCCCGGCCGGGCCGGACGCGCCTTCGCTCGCTCGTGGACTTCCGCCGGCGGATCCATCGTGCTCGCCGCCCGCGACGTCGCCTCCGCCCGCGCGTTCGCACGCGGGCTCGAGAGAGCCGACGTGCTCGCCCTCGGCGGGCGCCCGACGCTCGCCGCCGACATCGTCATCCTCGCTGTCGGCGACGATTCAATCGCTCCGCTCGCCGAAAAACTGTCCCGGCGGGTCGCGTGCCGATTCGCGTTCCACTTCTCGGGCGCCCTCGCCTCGAGCGAGCTCGCGTCTTTGTCCGCAGGAGGAGCAAAGCTCGCTTCGCTCCATCCGCTCCGCGCATTCAGCGGCTCTCCGGAGGATCGCTGGGACGGGGCCTTCGTCGCAGTCGAGGGAGAAGAGACCGCCGCGAGAACCGCGATGCGGTTGTGCCGGCGCATCGGCGCACGCCCGCACCGGCTCTCCGCCGCCGACAAGCCGCGATACCACGCGGCGGCGACCCTCGCGGCAGGAGGCTCGGCGTCTCTGCTCTCCTGCGCGACGCGCCTCTGGACGGAGGCCGGACTCTCCGAGGACGAAGGACGGGCGGCGCTCGCCGGACTGGCCGCCGGGGCGGTCGCCGCAGTCGAGCGATTGCCTTTCGACCAGGCTCTGACGGGCCCCGTCGCCCGCCGGGACGTCGAGACGGTGCGCCTCCACCGAGACGCCCTGGCCTCCCGGCCCGACCTCACGGAACTTTATGCGCTTCTCGCGAGGGAGACGCTCCGTCGGACCCCCGGACGCGGGCGCGAGGAAGAGATCCTGTCGCTCTTTTCGACGGGGGAAGGGGAAACCCGCGGGTCCGGCCCCGCGGGTGCGAAAAACTCGGACGATCGGCCCCGAAAGGACTGATCCGACGGGTGAAATGGGTGCCGGATGGCCGCCCGGCGCCCTGCCGCGGTGCTAAAATCGGGTGCTGGGAGAGGTCCGCCCCGACAAGAAATGGTGTTCTTCAACTACGCCACGATGCAGATGGCGGCCAAGATCGTTTACTACGGTCCGGGCCTCTGCGGAAAGACCACGAACCTCCATCACATTTACGGGCGCACGGCGCCGGACTCGCGCGGGGAGATGGTCTCGCTCGAGACCGAGACGGACCGCACTTTGTTCTTCGACCTGCTGCCGCTCGACGTCGGCGTCATCAGCGGCTTCAAGACGCGCGTTCAGCTCTACACGGTGCCCGGTCAGGTCTTCTACAACACGACCCGCAAGCTCGTGCTGAAGGGTGTCGACGGCATCGTCTTCGTCGCCGACTCGCAGCGGGCGATGCGCGAAGCGAACCTCGAGAGCCTCGCCAACCTGCGGGCCAATCTCGCGGAGATCGGGCTCAACCTGGACGAGATTCCACTCGTGCTGCAGTACAACAAGCGCGACCTCGCGAACCTCCTGACGGTGGAAGAACTCGAGGCCGACCTGAACCGCGATCGCGCCATCGAGAGCTACGAAGCGAGCGCGATCCTGGGCCAGGGTGTTTTCGAGACGCTCAAAGCCATTTCGCGGATCACGCTTCGCTCCCTGAAGAAGAGAATGGTCGGCGAAGAGCGGCCGTCCCGGACTGCCGTCCCTCCCCCGCCGGCCGCCAAGCCCGCCGTGCCGCCTCCCTCCGCGGAACAGATACGGCCCGCCGTGCCGCCTCCCTCCATCCCGGCGGAACAGATCCGGCGCGCCGTGCCGCCTCCCCCCTTCCCGGCGGAACACACACGGCCCGCTTTCGTCGAGGAGAAGAAACCTCCGGCGCTCGAAATCCCTCGCAGCACGGTTTCCTTCCCCCCTCCGGAGCTGGCGCCGGTGCGGCCGACGCCGGGAGCGACCGATGTGCCCGCGGAAATCGAGTTCGACAGCGACGCTTCTTTCCTGTCGCCGGAAGTGCGGCCGTCGGGGGTCGAAGCGCCGAGCGAAGAGATTGCCGACGTCTCGTTCGCTCAAAGCCGGGAGCCCGGGCCGACGCCCGAGGCCGGA
>DASUAD010000196.1:0-2066 GCA_035763965.1 Thermoanaerobaculia bacterium
GACTCGATGCGCACTTGAGGTGTGAGAAGAACGAGCTGTTTGAAGTCGCGGCCCGCGATCGGGAGCGCCTTGATCTCCTCGGTCTGGACCGTCGTCGAGGCGGAGGTGTTCGTGATCTCGACCTCGGGGACGACTCCCCGGACGGTGATCGCCTCGGTCACGGTCGCCGACTGGAGGTTGAAGTTCACGGTCTTCGGCACTCCGAGGAGCAGCCGCACGTTCTCGGTCGACGCCGGGTGAAACCCGTCGAGCGTCGCGGTCAGGGTGTAGGTACCGGTCGGGAGGTTCAGCGCCCGGTAGAACCCGTCCGAATCGGTTACGGCAACGACGACGAGACCCGTTTCCTGGTTCTTGACCTCGACGTTGGCGCCGGGGAGGGCCCCGCCATCCGCGGCTGCCGTCACCGTCCCGGTGATTCGAGAGGTCGTGACGTCGGTCTGCGCGAAGGCCGTGGTTGCAACGGCGAACGCGAGGACCGCGAGCGAGACCGAGAGCGCCCAGGCGCAGCGCCGGAGCAGAGGTCGCCGCATGGAATCCTCCTTATTCACAGTTTCGTCCTGTAAAGATGTCTGCACGGTTTGGGTAGTCGGGCGGAATCTAACTGAAGTTCATCGGGAGTTGCTAGTCTCTGCACAAAAGCCTGTGCAGCAATTCTGATTTCGAACGATCGCCCTACATTTTTTTGAACCGAAACGAGATTCTGCGTCCGACCATCGTCGTACGCGCCGGCGAACTCCGGATTTCCGAAATCCCTTGACACCGCCGCCGGATCGTCTAGAATCACAGTGTACTAGTTGACTATGACAAAAATCTTCCGGCTCGACCCGTCTTCCGGGGTGCCGTTCTACCGGCAGATCATCGATCAGGTGCTGCTCGCGGTCGCCGACGGCCGCCTGAGGGCAGGAACGCAGCTCCCGACGGTACGCCAGCTCGCGGTGGATCTCTCGGTCAACCTGAACACGGTGGCCAAGGCCTACCGGGAGATGGAGATTCGAGGGATCGTCGAGACGCAGCAGGGCACCGGGACGTTCGTGGCCACGCGGCGAGCGGATCGGCGGCCGGCCGAACGACGCCGGGCGCTCGAGGGCCTGGTGGATCGCTTCGTCGCGCTCGCCACGTCCGGCGGGTTTTCGCTCGAAGAGCTGGCGGAGGCAGTCGTGGACCGCGCCGAGAGATCGGAGCGGGGGAGGTAAGAAGAGATGGTGCCGATCGTGATCCCGTCCCGTAAAAACCGGGCGAAGGAGCCCGAACCCGAAAAGACGCCCCAGCATCGCGAAAAAGCCCGCGAGGCGGATGCGGAGGTTCGGCGCTACGTGAACGGCGTCAGCATCGCCGCGATGTGCATCGCCGTCCTCGGCGGAGCGGCGGGCGCGGCCGCGCTTCGAGAGCGCCCGACGGCGGCCGCCCTGGTCGCGCTCGCGGGTCTCGTGCTCGGCACGATCGTACTCTTCTCGCTCAAGATCGCCCGGCAGTGGGAACGCGCGGTCGTTCTCCATTTCGGCAAGTTCGCGGGTCTGCGCGGTCCCGGCTTCTTCGCGATCGTGCCGATCGTCGAGACCGTCTCGCACCTGATCGACCAGCGCGTGCGCGTCACCGACGTGACGGCGGAGTCCGCTCTGACGCGCGACACCGTCCCGGTCAACGTGGACGCGATCGTGTTCTGGACGGTGTGGGACGCCGAGAAGTCGGTCCTCGAGGTGGCTGACTACTTCGACGCCGTGAGCCTGTCGGCGCAGACGGCGCTGCGCGAGGCGATCGGAAGGCACCAGCTGGCCGAGATGATCACGGAGCGCGAGAAGCTCGGAAAGGGGCTGCAGGCGATCCTCGACGAGAAGACCAATCCCTGGGGGATCACCGTGCACTCCGTCGAGATTCGAGACGTGAAGATCCCGCCGGACCTGGAAGACGCCATGAGCCGCCAGGCGCAGGCGGAGCGCGAGAGGCAGGCGCGCATCATCCTCGGAACCGCTGAGACCGAGATCGCCTCGCGGTTCGTGAAGGCGGGCGACGAATACAAAGATCATCCGCTCGCCCTGCACCTGCGAGCGATGAACATGCTCTACGAG
>DASUAD010000197.1:0-2503 GCA_035763965.1 Thermoanaerobaculia bacterium
GCGCAGAGCCGGCTTCGGCGGAACGCCCTCGGAAATCGACGACTTGTACGGCCGGGGTCTCGAGGGCGCCGTCTCCCGCCTCGTGGATTACGAGTCCATCAGCCTGACCGCCTACGAGTCGGGCCTCGCCGCAAAAGGCTACAACCTGACGAACCTCCGGGGCGTGCAGCAGTGGTTCCTCGACCGCATGGCCTTCTCCCCGCGCCCGCTCGAAGAGAAGATGACCTACTTCTGGAACCTCCACTGGACTTCCGGGATCGCGAAAGTCAGGGGCGTCACGTTGATCCTCAACCAGAACAGGACCGAGCGGCAGTACGCCCTCGCGCGGTTCGACGACCTGGTCCTGAAGATCTCGCAGGATCCCGCGATGCTCGTGTGGCTCGACAACTGGCTCAACCGCGCGGGCCGTCCGAACGAAAACTACGGACGCGAGTTGATGGAGCTCTTCTGCCTCGGCATCGGTCACTACAGCGAGACCGACGTGCGCGAAGTCGCGCGGGCGCTCACCGGCTGGACCGTCCAGAATTACCGGCAGGCCGACGACTTCAACAGCGCCACTTTCCTGGACAACCCGACCTTTCACGACAACGGCTCGAAAACGATTCTCGGTCAGACCGGGAACTGGAACGGCGCCGACGCGATCCGGATCATCCTCGAGCATACCGACTCCGCCGGATCGGTGTCCGGGCGCTTCATCGGCGCGAAGCTCTGGACGTTTTTCGCGTACGCGAACGCTCCGCAGCACGTCGTCGACGAGCTGCAGGACGTCTACGTTGCGAGCGATCGTTCGATCCGCGAGGTCGTGCGGCGCATCCTCCTCCACTCCGAGTTCTACGAGCCGCACACGAGAAAGACCTGGGTTCGAAGCCCCGTCGAGTACGCGGTTGCGGCGATCCGGCTGACGGAGGCGACGAGCGACTTCGATGTCGTGGCGCGCCAGCTCGGGACGATGGGCCAGATTCTCTTCAACCCCGAGGACGCCAAGGGGTGGGAATGGGGATCCTCCTGGATGAACACCGGGACCCTGTTCGCGCGAGCGACGATGACCAACACGATGTGCACGAACCGCGGCGCCTCGGGCACGCGTTTCGATCCGAACCGCCTCCTCGCCGGTCGCGACGCATCGACCGCCGAGAAGGTCGTCGACATCCTCGCCGAGCGGTTCAACGTCACGGACGTCTCGTCGAAGGTGCGCGCCGCATGGATCGAATACATGAACGCGAGCGACGACGGATCGCGCGGGACCTGGACGAATACGGCGGCGAACGTCGACAAGAAGGTCCGGGGGCTCGTTCACCTGATGCTGACCGCGCCCGCTTTTCACCTCGCATAGAGAGGCCGCCCATGACGATCTCCCGGCGCGATTTCCTGTTGCGGACTTCCGGCTTCGTGACCGTCTCGGCGATGGTGCCGCGCTGGGCGGTGAAGGGGGCGCGCCTCTTCGAGGAGTCCGTCGGGGCGGAGTTCGAGAACCGCGTCCTGGTGGTCCTCGAGCTCGCCGGGGGCAACGACGACCTGAACACCGTCGTGCCGTACACGGACAACCTCTACCTTCAGCTTCGCTCGCGGATCGGCGTGACGGCGTCGAGCGTGCTCCCGCTCGACGCCCGCCTCGGGCTGAACCCCGTGATGACGGGGCTGAAGTCGCTCTGGGACGCCAATCGCGCCGCCGTCATCGAGAACGTCGGCTACCCCAACTCGAGCCTGTCGCACTTCGCCGCGCGCGACGTGTGGCACACCGCCGACCCCCAACTCGGGGAGAGACACGGCTGGCTCGGCCGGTGGGCCGACCGCTACATCGCCGGCAACGACAATCCGCTCTCGTGCACGGCGATCTCCCAGTCCCTTCCCCGGACGCTCCTTGCAGACAACGTCGGCGTTCCTTCGTTCGTCAACCTGGCGAGCTACCAGTACGCGACCGACGGCCAGTACCCGGGAGATCGCAGCAACCAGATCCGGACGTTCCTGACGGAGAACGGAGGGGAGTACGAGATCGCCAACACGGTCGACACGCTCTCCCGCGTCGGAGAGGACGCGATCGCCTCTTCGAACGTGCTGCAGACCGTCGGCACCGGCTATGTCCCCGCCGCGACCTACCCGGCCGGAACGCTGGGCGCGGGGCTCCTGCTCATCGCGCAGATCATCAACGCGAACGTCGGCGCGCGCATCCTGTACATCACCTACGGCGGATTCGACAATCATGCGACGCAATCGACCGACCAGCCGCCGCTTCTCTCGAACGTCTCCGACGGGATCAAGGCGCTCTTCGACGACCTCGACGCCCACGGCAAGTCGCACGACGTCCTCCTCATGAGCTGGTCGGAGTTCGGGCGCCGGCCCCAGGACAACGGCTCGAACGGCACCGACCATGGCACGCTCGGCAGCCACTTCGTCGTGGGAGACGCGGTGAATCCCGGGATCTACGGCGGGGTGCCGGACCTCGCGAACCTCGATCGGAACGGAAACCGGACGATGCAGAACGATTTTCGCTCGTACTACGGAA
>DASUAD010000198.1:0-8138 GCA_035763965.1 Thermoanaerobaculia bacterium
CCGCGCCGGGAAGCATCCCGCGGCGTCGCTGAACGGAAGCCCCGCGCGCGCAGGAGCTCGAGCAGCCGCGTCGTCTGCCGCAGCGACTTCTCGCGAATCGCGTCCACGCCGGCGCGACGCACGATGCGAGGCCCTTCCCGCGCCGCGTAGAGAGCCGGAACGGCGGGCGTTCCGAGCAGGAAACGAAACGCGTCGTCGCGCCAGCGCATCGGCGGCGGCTCGAAATCGAAGGGCGCCGGATGGGCCATCCACCCCGTGAGCGCCGGACGAAGCCGAAGCCGGAGATCCGGCCGCACCCAGAGGAACGCGCCGCCCGGCCCCCCGCACAGCCATTTGAGAACGCCTCCGAGAAGGACGTCCACGCCGAGCGAGCCGACGGAGACCGGGATCGTGCCGACGGACTGGTACGCATCGAGCGCGAAGAGGGCTCCTTCGCGGCGGCACTCTTCCGAGACGGCGGGCACGTCCAGCACGAACGCGCTCTTGAAGAGCACGTGCGACAGAAAGACGAGCGCGGTTCGCTCGTCGATCGCATCGCGGATCCTCGACTCGTCGGCGGTCATCCCGTCGCCATGTGGAGAGGGAACGACCACGACCTCCGCTCCGAGCCTCGGGCCGAGCGTCTCCACGAGGTACCGGACGGTCGGGAACTCGCCGTCGATCATCACGATCCGGTTTCGCGGCGCTCGGAATTCCAGCGACGACAGCAGGACCGCCGCCGCGACCGTGACGTTCGGCAGCATCGTCAACGAGCCGCTCGAAGCCCCGACCAACGGCGCGATCTCGTCGCCCACCGCGACCGACATGTCCCACCACGAATCCGCCCATGCGCGGACGCCCCGGGTTGCCCACGTGTCCGCATACTCCGCGAGCGCGGCCGCGGCGGCCCGGGGCATGGCGCCGAGCGAGTTCGAGATGAGATAGGTCGTCTTCTCGAGGATGGGGAACTCGGGGCGGAACGAAAGGAGCGGATCGGAGACCGTCACGGAGAACCCCGATCGACTCGAAGGCCCGCCTTGTAGACCGCGTTGATGGCCCGGATGTTTTTCACGTCGGCGAGCGGATCGGCGTCGAGAAGGACGAAGTCGGCGCGCTTTCCGGGCGCGAGGGTACCGCGGTCCCCGTCGACCCCGAGAGACCGGGCCGCGGTCTGCGTGGCGGCGCGGAGACCGTCGAGGGGCGAGAGTCCGGCCCGCGCATAAAGGTCCATCTCGATCGAGACGCCCAGGCCCGGAAACGCCCACATGTCGGTGCCGAGCGACACGGGAACCCCCGCGGCGTGGACCTTTCGCAGGTTCTCGCGGAGGGCGGGAAGGCGGAGCTTGAGTTCCTCGAAGTTCGGGTATCGGTCGCGGTATCCATCCGAGTACGCCGCCGTCCGGTACCGCGCGAGGGTTTCCGCGGGAAGCCCGACTGCGGCGCGCGGGTCGGCCAGGACGGAATCGACGAAGGCCCGCGTGTCCGCGAGGAACTCGAACACGTCCATCGTCGGGACGTAGAAAACGCCGCGCTTCTTCATCGCGGCAATCGTGGCGTCGTCGATCGGCTCGATCACTCCGTGCGCAAGCGCCGTCACGCCGTCGGCGATCGCCTCCTTCGCGTCGGCGAGATTCGGGGCATGGACGGTGGCGCGGAGGCCCCGACGCCGGGCCTCGTCGAGGAGTGCCCTCGCGATCTCCCGTTTCATTCGCGGGAGCCGCGGCTTCGGGTCGCGGCACCACGCCATGTCGTCGAACATCAGCTTGATCTCTCGCGACCCGAGCGATCTCGCCTTGCGCACAGCCGCGCGCGCGGCCTCCACCGTTCCCGGGCGGCGGTCGAGGCTCGCATCCGGCGGCTCGCCCTGGTCCCACCATCCCCCCTTCGCCGTGAAGATGGGAGCGGCGGGGAAAACTTCCGGAATTTCCGGGCGCTTCTTCGACGACTCCGCCAGCATCCACGCTTTGCCGGTGTCCTCGGACATGAGACGCACCGTCGTGACGCCCCACCGCAGCATCTGCGTCAGATCGTCGTCCGACTCGGCATGGACGTGCGCATCGATCAAGCCCGGGATGATCCACTTCCCCTCAACAGCGATGACCTGCGCACCGGCCGGCACAGCACTCACGGCATCCGAAGTGGCCGGACCGATCGAAAGGATCCTTTCGCCGGAGATCACGAAGAGAGAGCTCGGAACGGGCGGAGCGCCCGTGCCGTCGACGAGAGTCGCGCCGCGGAAGGCGATGATCGCCGCGACCAAAGTCCTAACGGGCGACGGCTCCCTCTTTTTCGAGCTCCTCTTCCGGGATCTCGACGGGATAGACGCCGGTGAAGCACGCGGCGCACGTCGACTGCATCGGCCGGCCGAAGGCCTCGTGCATCCCCTCGGCGGAAAGGTATCCCAGGCTGTCGGCGCCGATGAACTGCCGGATTTCGTCGAGCGAACGGTTCGCCGCGATGAGCTCGCGCCGCGTCGGAGTGTCGATCCCGTAGTGACAGGAGGCGATCGTCGGCGGCGACGACACACGCACGTGGATTTCGCGGGCGCCCGCGTCCCGCAGCATGCGGACGATCTTCTGCGAGGTCGTCCCGCGGACGATCGAGTCGTCCACGAGCACGAGCCGCTTGCCTTCGACGACCTCCCGCACCGGGTTCAGCTTCACTTTCACCCCGAAGTGCCGGATTGCCTGTTTCGGCTCGATGAACGTCCGGCCGACGTAATGGTTCCTCACGAGCCCGAGAGCGAAAGGAATCCCCGACTCGCGCGCGTAGCCGAGAGCGGCGTAGAGGCCCGAGTCGGGCACCGGTACGACGACGTCCGCTTCCGCCGGGTGTTCGCGGGCGAGCCTCGCGCCGAACGCTTCCCTCGACGCGGCGACGCTCTTGCCGAAGACCTTCGAATCGGGGCGCGAGAAGTACACGTGCTCGAAAATGCACGGCGTCGAACGGGACAGGGCGAACCGGCGCGACGTGAAACCCTCCCGGGAGAGCCGCACGATCTCCCCCGGCTCGACGTCCCGCTCGAAGCGGGCGCCGATCAGGTCGAACGCGCACGTCTCCGAAGCCACCACGGGCGAGCCCTCCCGCACGCCGAGCGAGAGCGGGCGGATGCCGTTCGGGTCTCGCGCCGCGAAGATGCCTTCGCGCGCGAGCACGAGGACCGAATAGGCGCCGCGGACTTCGAGAAGCGCCTCCGCCAGCGCGGACGTCAGATCCGCCGCCCGCGAGCGCGCCACGAGGTGCAGGATGACCTCCGAATCCGACGTGGTCGTGAAGAGCGCACCGGACTCCTCGAGTTCGCGCCGGATCTCGCGGGCGTTCACGAGGTTTCCGTTGTGCGCGAGAGCCAGCGGGCCCCGGCCCGTGGCGAAGGCGATCGGCTGGGCGTTGGCGAGAAGCGACCCTCCGGCAGTCGAGTAGCGCACGTGGCCGATCGCGGTCCGGCCGGGAAGGCGCGAGATACGCGCTTCGTCGAACACGTCCGCGACGTAGCCCATCTCGCGTTCGACGCGGATGCTCTCCCCGTCGAAGGTCGCGATGCCGGCGGACTCCTGGCCCCGGTGCTGCTGAGCGTACAGCCCGAGATACGCGATGTTTCCCGCGTCCTCGGAATCGGCGATCCCGAAGATTCCGCACTCGTCACGGAACCCGCCCCGGCTCTCCATCGGCAACGATGGTAACGCCGCGGAGAACCGGTTCATGCCTCCCGCGGCCGAAGCGCCGTGGCCGGTCAGGACATCCAATCCGCGAAGATCCGGGTCTTCTTCGTGGCCTTCCAGACCTCCGGCTTCACTTTCGTCGAGAGACTGATCTGCCGGGCCGTTGCTCCCGCGGGAAGAACGGCGCGCGTGGAGAAAACGGCGCGCTGCGAGCCCCCCTCGTCGAGGAGCCGCACCGCGATCTCGACGCGATGCGCCTGGCCGTCGGTGTTCGACCCCGCGAACGTCCACTCGGCGACGACCGGATCCGCGGTCTCCGGTGAGGCGAGCTCGAGCGTGACCGCGTCGATCGACGCGACGAACCGCGCCCGGTACTCGAGCTTTGCGAGCGCGACCTTCTCGCCGGGAACGGGAATCGGGATCGTCGTCTCCGAGTGCTGCATGAGCGCAGCGAAGGCGGCCGCCGAGAGGAACCCGAACCCGAGGAGGATCGACGAAGCGACGCGAGTCCTTCGATCGGACATGGAGAACCTCCTTTCGCCGGAAACGGATCGCTTCGAATTATAAGGGCGACCGCGCCGCCGCGATGCGAGCGAGCTCGCGGTCGTGCACTCGCGCAAGAAGGATCTGCGCGGTGATCGCGCCGAGAAGAGCCAGGAACATGTCCCATTGCGTGTCCCACACGTCGCCCTGGGTGCCCAGGAAGGCCATCGCGGCGGAACCGGACGCCACCGCGGTCCACCATTCGATGAGCTCGTAGGTCGCCGAGACCGCCAGGCAGATAGACGTCACGAGGAAGAAGAGCCAGCCGCCCGGTTGGATTCGGAGGCCGCGGCGCAGCACCTCGCGGGCGAGGATCGCGGGAACGAAGCCCTGCGCGAGATGGCCGAGGCGGTCGTAATGATTGCGGGCGAGGCCGAGGAGATCGCGAACCCAGAACCCGAGAGGCACCTCGGCATAGGTGTAGTGACCGCCGGTCATCAGGATCAGCCCGTGGAGAAAGATCAGCCGGTAGGCGAGCGGCGTGAACGGGAAGCGCCGATACGTGGCCGCCAGCACGGGGACCGCCACGAGGATCGGGGCGACCTCGAGCACCCAGGTGAAACGGTCTCTCGGACGAATGCCGGACACGACGAGCAGGACGAGACCGACGACGAGCAGGACGAGCGGTTCGCGGCGGGGCGGACCGGAAGGCGTCGCAGCGGGTGGCGAATCGCTCAGGCTCGAAAACATACCCGAAATGGAACTTTTGCGCGCTTCTGCGGCTGGTTTGTGCGTCTCTGCGGCTGGCACGCGCCGTGCTCTTATCCGCCGTGATGCGAAAGACGAGGCTGCTTCCGGCCGGACCGCTCATCGGCGCTTTTCTCGCCGTCGCCCTCCTGGGAGTCGGGTGCGGCTCGACGCAGTACGCGCAGCGCCGCGAGGCGGATCAGCGCCTCTCGGCAAACGTCGGCGAGAGGCTCGCCGCTGAACCCGCTCTTTCGTCGAGCCGCCTGCAAGCGCGGTCCCACCGGGGCGTCGTCGCATTGCTCGGCGAAGTGCCCGACGAAAATCTGAAGGGCGAGGCGGGCCGGGTGGCGAGCGAAGTGCCGGGCGTCGCGAGGGTCAATAACCTGATCCTGGTAGTGAAGGGTGACTCGGAGACCGGGGGATCAACCCCGGCGACGGGCGCCTTGTTAATGACCCGGACCGATTAGGCCCGGAGGAGGACGACATCATGAGGAAAAGGATTCCCGGAATTCTCGGAGTAGCCGCAGCGGTCGTGCTCGTGGCGTTCGTCGCCGGCTGTACGACGACTCAGACGCCCGGCGAGCAGATCGACGACGCGGCGATCTCGACCGCCGTCAAGGCGAAACTCACCGAGGCCCGTTTTTCCAACATCGTCAACGTCGAGACGAACGTGACGAACGGGATCGTGACCCTCGCGGGCGAGGTACCCAACGCCCAGGTGAAGGCCGACGCCGAGGCAGCGGTGCGCAGCGTCAAGGGGGTCAAGGGCGTCAACAACAACCTGCAGGTCAAGAGCCCTCCCACGCCGTAACGCCCCCCCTCGAATCGAAATGGCAGACGATCGGCAGAGGCCTGGAGAAAGGCCTCTGCCGCTTTTCCTCACCTCGTCCGCGTGACCTCGGCCCGAGCGATCTGATAAGAATTCGTCCACCCGAGGGTTCGGGCCTACGAGGAGGAACATCATGGGAAATCGCTTCCGGAGATTCCTAGGGACCGCCGCCGTCGTCGCCTTCCTCTTTTCAATTCTCGGCTGCACGACCACCAAGTCGCCGGGCGAGCAGTTCGATGATCAAACGATCACGGCGAAGGTGAAAACGAAGCTGACCGCCGATCGTTTTTCGAACCTGGTCAACGTCGAGGTCAACGTGACCCACGGCATCGTGACGCTCGCGGGCGAGGTGCCGAACGAGCAGGTCAAGAGGGACGCGGAGGCGGAAGCGCGCAGCGTCGAGGGGGTCAGAGGCGTCCACAACAACCTGCAGGTCTCGAGCCCCCAGAGACCCTGACCTGGACGGGGCGTGCCGACCTGGAAGCTCACGCTCGAGTACGACGGCACTCGCTACCGCGGCTGGCAGGCTCAGAAGAACACCGAACGCACCGTCCAGGGTGCCCTGCTGCGCGCGACGCACGAGGTGCTCGGCCCCGACTCCACCGTCGGCGGCGCCGGGCGCACGGACGCGGGAGTCCACGCGCTCGCGCAGGTCGCTCATCTCCGTGCGCGGCGGAAGCTTCCCGAGGGCGAGATCCTGCGCGGTCTGAACGACGCGCTCCCCCACGACGTGAACGTCCTCTCGGTCGAACCCGCGTCGCCCGGGTTTCACGCGCGACACGACGCGGTGAGCCGGACGTACCTCTATCGCATCTCCCGACGCCGCTCGGCTTTCGACAAGCGATACATCTGGTGGGTGCGCGACCGGCTCGACTTCTCCGCGATGGCCGCGGCCGCGACAATCTTCCGCGGCCGTCAGGATTTCGCGTCCTTCGTCGAGAACCCCGAGGGCCAAGAGTCGACGGTGGTGGTCGTCGAATCGAGCGAAGTGATCGAACGCGGGCACGAGATCCACTACCGCATCGAGGCCTCGCACTTCCTGTGGAAGATGGTGCGGCGGCTCACCGGCACGCTCGTGGAGGTCGGCCGCGGAAACCTCGGCGTGGCGGACGTCGAACGGCTTCTGTCGGAGCGGTCCCCGAAACCCGCCGCGTGGACCGCTCCCCCCTCGGGCTTGTTTCTCGAGAGGGTGCGGTACTAGAGGACGTCCGGGGCCTGCTCGATCGCCCGCGTGAACGCGGTCGTCCAGAGCTCGCGAAGCTCGGCGACCGGCTCGTCCACGAGGTTCCGGTCCTCCACGGCAACACGAAGACGCTCCCCTCCGACGCGGCCGATCACGCGGACGGGGACTCCGGTGGACTGCGCCGCCGAGCGAATCGGAGCTTCCTCGGCGGGACCGAACGTCACCAGAACCCGTCCCGTGGTCTCGCCGAAGAGCTGCGCGGAAGGGCGGATCCCGGGTTCGAGCCGCACGTCGGCGCCGAGTCCCCCGTCCATCGCGCACTCGGCGAGCGCGGTCGCGAGTCCGCCGTCGGAGACGTCGTGCGCGGAAGCCAGGCGCTTCTCGGCGGCGAGGAGCACGAGGAGGTCGACGAGCCTTCGCTCCGCTTCGAGGTCGATCCCGGGACACGGTCCCTCGTCCCGGCCGTGGACGGTTCGAAGGTACTCGGAGGCGCCGAGCTCGTCTCGCGTCTCCCCGAAGAGAGCGATCACGTCACCCGCGCGGCGAAACGGCAGACGCACGCGGCGGTCGACGTCCTCGAGAAGTCCGACCATTCCGACGGTCGGGGTGGGCGGGATCGGACGGCCGTCGGTCTCGTTGTAGAACGAGACGTTGCCGGAGACGACCGGAGTCGAGAGAGCACGGCAGGCGTCGGAGAGGCCCCGGATCGCGGCCTCGAACTGGCCCATGATCTCGGGACGCTCGGGGCTTCCGAAGTTCAGGCAGTCGGTGATCGCGAGGGGCCGCGCGCCCGTCGCCGCGATCGATCGCGCGGCCTCGGCGACGGCGATCGCGGCCCCGCGGTAGGGATCGCACGCGCAGAAGAACGGGTTCACCTCGCTCTTGAGCGCGATTGCTTTCGACGTCCCCTTGATTCTCATGAGAGCCGCGTCGCCTCCCGGGCGCTCGACCGTGTTCGTTCCGACCATGTGGTCGTACTGCGTCCAGATCCACGACTTCTGCGCGACGTTCGGCGATTCGAGGATGGCTCGGAGGCAGGCGCCATAGCTCCCGGGCTCGGGAAGGGTCTCCCAGCCCCGCGAATCGAGCGGCGCCGGAGTCTTGCGCGGCCGGTCGTAGACCGGCGCCCGATCCGAGAGCGGCGCCACGGGGAGGTCCCCGACGATCTTCCCTCCGAAAAACAGGACGACCCGACCCGTGTCGGTAACGCGGCCGATCTCGACGGCTTCGAGCTCCCACTTGTGAAAGACATCGAGGA
>DASUAD010000199.1:0-10125 GCA_035763965.1 Thermoanaerobaculia bacterium
TCGCGAACTCCTACCCGGACAACATGGCGACGGGAACGGTGGCGGTCGCGGACACTCTCATTCAGGAGATCGTCGAGAACCCGACCAACTTCTACTTCAACGTCCACAATGCCGCCTTCACGGACGGCGCGATTCGCGGGCAGCTCTCCGTCGCGCCCTACAGCAAAGTCCACTACTTTCCGGTCGTCGGCCGTGTGGATGGCCTGAACAACACGCATTTCGTGGCCGACGTCCGGGTGGTGAACCGTTCGAGCGAGGCCGAGGTCGTGACTCTGGAGTTCTTCCCGAGCAATCCCGCCGGGCTGAGCGCCGCCTCCGCCGCGCGTGGAGTCACTGTGGCGCCAGGCGCGGAGCTCGTGATCAACGACGTCGTGGCGTCGCAGTTCTCGACGACGGGCTCCGGGGCCCTGAAGATCGGTACGGCGAGCGATCAGACCCCTGGCGTCCGGTTCTTCAACGACCTGCGGCCTGTCGACGGAGGCACGACCGGTTTCTTCATCGCGCCCAAGGGCATTTCGCGGGCGGCGACGAGCGGGGTCCTGCCTTTCCTCTCCCAGGCGAGCGACGCCGCGATCCAGACGGGGGATGGCTTCCGTACGAACATCGGGTGGTTCAACCCGAATCTCGCGGACGCGGGCGCCGACGTTCCGGGTCCATCGCGCGAGCGACGGTGCGGTGCTCGGATCCGTAGACGTCGGGATCGCGGCGCTCTCCCATCTCCAGCAGGCCGTCTTCACGCTGGTGTCGACGGTCGCGCCGGCGGATCGCGCCCAGGCCGACTTCTACGTCACGTGGACGTCGACCCGCCCGATCTACGTGTACGGCGCGGTCGTCGACAACAAGACCGCAGACGTCGTGTACGTGGACTGAGATGCACCCCTTTTCGTTTTCTCGAGCCCGGCGCTCGGCGCCGGGCTTTTTCTTCATGCCGCCCGCGCCCGAAGAAAACGGTCCGGTGGTGGACCATCCTGAATGAACCCATCGTCTTCCTGATCGGACCGGGTTCTCTCGCCCGCCGCGCTTTTCCGGTAAGAGTCGCCGATCCACCCTCTCGCCCCGCTCGCGCGGGGCTTTTTTTTCTCTTGCTCTCCCGGTGCCGTGCAAAAACGGTTTGAAGTTCCGGTAGCATCGCGCGCGACGGAGGCGCCCGATGCTCAATGTCCTTCCCCGCGACGAGAAATACTTCGAACGCTTCAGCGAGCTGGCCAAACGCACTCACGAAGCCGCGGTCGTGCTGAACCGGTTCTTCACCAGTGAGCTCGACGTACCCACCGCCGCCGACCACATCAAGCGCCTCGAGCACGAGTGCGACCAGATCTCTCACGAGATCCTGCGGGGCATCGACCGGACGTTCATCACCCCGATCGACCGGGAAGACATCCACCAGCTCGCCGTCCGGCTGGACGACGTCATCGACCTGATCGACGGAACCGTGCGCCGGCTCGCGGTTTTCAACATTTCCGAACCGACTCCCGCCGGCCGCAAGCTCGCCGTCATCATCGTCCAGGTCACGCTGGAGATGGTGGAAGCGGTCGCGGACCTCAAGAAGCAGAAGGGCGTCGTGGAGCACTGCATCCGGATGAAACAGTTCGAGAACGAGGGGGACGTTGCTTATCAGGAGGCCGTCGGCTCGCTGTTTCGCCAGTCGATCCCGCCGATCGAGGTGATCAAGTGGAAGGACGTGTACGACCAGATGGAGGCGTGCATCGATCAGTCCGAGGCGGTCGCGCACGTTCTCGAGAGCGTGGTTCTCAAGCACTCCTGAGAGTTATCGGCTGATCGCGAGCGGCGGGTCGTCGATGGGCTTGTTCTATGTGCTCTTCATCATTGTCGTCGCGCTCACCTTCGACTTCATCAACGGGATGCACGACTCGGCGAACTCGATCGCCACGGTCGTGTCGACCCGCGTACTGACCCCTTTTCAGGCCGTCTTCTGGGCTGCATTCTTCAACTTCGTCGCCGCCTTTACGTTCGGCACAGCGGTCGCGAAGACGATCGGCAAGGGGCTGATCGACATCGACATCGTCAACTCGGAAGTCGTCCTCGGGGGACTTCTCGGCGCGATCATCTGGAATCTGATCACGTGGTACTTCGGGATCCCGACTTCCTCGTCGCACGCGATCATCGGCGGCTACAGCGGCGCTGCGATCGCCCGGGTCGGGATCCGGGCGATCGTGCCGGGCGCCGCCTGGGTCAAAACGCTCGCTTTCATCGCGCTGTCCCCACTTCTCGGAATGCTCGTCGGCTGGGCGTTGATGGTGGCGGTGTCCTGGTTGTTCCGGCGCGCGCACTACGGATCGGTCGATCGCTGGTTCCGAAGGGCTCAGCTCGCGTCGGCCGCGGCGTACTCCTGGTCGCACGGGACCAACGACGCGCAGAAGACGATGGGCATCATCGCGGGACTCCTCGTCGCCAATCGGTCGCTGTTCGCCGATCCGGCGGGCCCGATGCACTGGATGTATCTTCCCGACATGCAGACGATCCCGGTCTGGATCATCCTGGCGGCACACGCGGCAATCGCGCTGGGCACCGCGACCGGCGGATGGAGGATCGTCCGCACGATGGGCAGCCGAATCACGAAGCTGAAGCCCTTCTCGGGCTTCTGCGCGGAGACCGGGGCGGCGATCACGCTTTTCGGCGCCTCTCACTGGGGCATCCCCGTCTCCACGACGCACACCATCACCGGCGCGATCGTCGGCGTGGGGGCTGCCCAACGATTCGCGGCCGTGCGGTGGGGGGTCGCCGGTCGGATCGTGTACGCGTGGCTCCTCACGATACCGATGGCGGCGGTCATCGGCGCGCTGTCGTTCGCGGTGCTTTCCGTACTCACGCGCTGACAACGTGCTCCCGCTGAACGCGCTCGTGGCCGCCCTCCTTCTCGCGGGCTCTCCGCCCGCCCGCCCGCAGGGGATTCCGGATCCGGCGGCATTCGACGCCGTCCTCGCGGCTCGCGCTCGCAACGGAGGATTCGACTATCGCGGCGCGACCGGGCAGGACCGCAAGCGCCTCGCCGTGTATCTCGCGAACCTGGGCGACGCCCGCCCCGATGCGACGTCGTCGGACGAGAAGAAAGCGTTCTACATCAACGCGTACAACGCGATGGCGATCGGAATCGTGCTCGACCGCTACCCCGTGAAAAGCATCCAGGACATCGATGGGGCTTTCCAGAAGATCCGCCGGAAGATCGGGGGACGGGAGCTCTCGCTCGACGACGTCGAGAATCGCCTCCGGGATCTGAAGGACGCCCGCATCCATTTCGCCATCGTCTGCGTCTCGGAGTCCTGTCCGCCGCTCGCGCCCGCGGCGTACCGCGCCGAGACGGTCTCGGCCGAGCTCGATCGTCAGGGCCGCGCGTTCGTCAACGATCCGAAGAAGAACGTCATCGATCGGGCCGCCGGCAAGCTCGTTTTGTCGAAAATCTTCGACTGGAACCGCGGGGAGTTCGAGCGGGACGCCGGCAGCCTGGGCAGGTTCCTCGCGCGATACGTGTCCGACCCGGCGACCGCGGCCTGGCTCGTCTCCGCCAACGCGCCGCCGGCGCGGTACCTCGAGTACGACTGGTCGCTCAACCAGCGCTAAACACGATCCCACCGACCTCCGTACAACCTTCCAGAAACGATCTCCTCTCATCCCTCCGGCCCCGGTTCGCGGGGCCCTCTTCTTTTGCGGCCGTTCCATATACTTCCGGGCCGCCACCATGTCTCTCCCGAACATCGTGAACGTGCACGACATCCGCAAGACGGGCGATCCCGACGTGCTCGGCGGCGATTGATCCGGCTCACGTTGAAGCCGGGACGGGACGAGGCCGTCCGACGCCGGCATCCCTGGGTTTTCTCGGGCGGCGTGGCTCGCGCGAGCGGGGACGGGTCGGATGGCGGCGCCGAGGTCCTCGATTCGAGCGGGGCGGTCCTGGGCCACGGCGCGTATTCGCCGGACTCGCAGATCGTCGCCCGGATCTGGAGCTTCGACGGCCGCCTTCCCGACTTCGGGCTCTTCCGCGAGCGTTTCGCAGCGGCCCGCGCGCTGCGCGGGGAGATCCTCCCGCGCGAGACCACCGGCTATCGCGCCGTGAACTCCGAGGGCGACCGGTGTCCGGGGGTGCTTCTCGACGTGTACGGAGAGGTCGCGGCGATGGACCTGACGACCGGCGGAACGGTTCGCTGGCGCGGGGATCTCGAGCGCGCCGCCGCGGAGATCTTCTCGCCGGGAAGCCTCGTCGTGCGGGAAAGCGGTTCGGAAAGGGACCGCGGCCGGTCGGCGAAAGGGAGCCCCTCACCCGATCCCTCTCCCGCGGGGAGAGGGAGCCGGCGCGAGCCGGCACTCGCGCCATTCATCGAGAACGGCCTGCACTTCTTCGCCGACGTTTCGGGCGGCCAGAAGACGGGTTTCTTTCTCGACCAGCGCGAGAACCGGACGCGGCTGCGGGCGATCGCCCGCGGAAAGACGGTCCTCGACCTCTTCTCGTACTCCGGCGCGTTCGCCATCGCCGCGCTCGCGGGCGGCGCGACCCGCGCGGTCGACGTCGACTCCTCCGAAGCGGCGCTCGCTCTCGCGCGCGACCACCGTCGCGCCAACGGTTTTTCCGTTGCGGACGAGGACTTCGTGCGCGCCGACGTGTTCGAGGACGTGCGTCGCCGAGTCGCCTCCGGAGAAACCTGGGACGTCGTGATCTGCGATCCTCCTGCCTTCGCCAAGAAACGCGGGGACCTCCTTCGCGCGGCGCGCGGTTACCAGGACGTGAACCGGCTCGCAATGTCACTCGTTGCGCCGGGAGGGTGGCTGCTCTCGTGCTCGTGTTCCGGGCTCGTGACCGCCGATCTCTTCCAGAAGATCATCTTCTCCGCGAGCCTCGAAGCGGGAAGGAGCTTCGCGCTCGTCGCAAGGCAGGGCGCTGGACCGGATCACCCGGTATCGCTCGACTGTCCCGAGGGGGAATACCTGAAGGGCTTCTGGCTCCGCCGCGAGAGCTGATGCCGCGGATCGAACGCGTCGCCATCCTCGGGCCGGCGCCTCCCGACCGTGGAGGTATCGCGCGCGAGACCTCGCTCCTCGCGCGCGAGCTCGGGTCGCGGGCGGCGTTGTCCTGGTTCACGTTTTCGCGCCCGTATCCGCGCTGGCTCGATCCGCGGCGATTCGACCGGTCGCCCGGACAGGCGCCGGCGCCGGAGGCTCGCCCGTCGCTCGACTACCTCTCTCCCGCCTCCTGGAAGAAAACCGCGCGGGAGATCGCCTCGGCGGACGCGGACGCGCTGATCGCGCCCTGGTGGACCTCGTTCTGGGGCGCGCCGCTTCGCACCGTCTTCCGAAAAGTGCGCGAGCTGTCGCCGAAGACCGTCCGGGTGCTCCTCTGCCACAACGTCCAGGACCACGAACCGGCGATGCTCGAGCGCTTCCTGGCGCTCGGTGCGTTTCTCGCGGCCGACGCATTCGTCGTGCACGCGCAGAGCGAACGCGCGCGGCTCGATCGTCGTGCGCCCGGCCGCCCGATCGCCGTTCTCCCGCATCCGATCGTGGAGTCGGTCCGCCCCGATCGCGAGCGCGCCCGCCATGAGCTCGGGATCACGTCGCCCCTGGTGCTCTTCCTCGGACTCGTCCGGCGCTACAAGGGGGTCGACGTCCTGCTCGACGCGGCGCCGCGCATCGTCCGCGAGACGGGCGCGAAGGTCGCGGTCGTCGGAGAGGTCTTCCCGGAGGCGCGGCACCTCGAACGCCGGTTCCACCACAGCCCGGCAGGGGACTCGATCCTCTGGAGGAACGACTACGTTTCGGAAGAGGAGATGTCGCGCTGGCTCGCGGCCTGCGATGCGGTGGTATTGCCGTACCGGTACGTCTCCGGGAGCGGCATCGCGGCCCGCGCGATCGCGGCGCGAAGACCGATGGTGGCGTCCGCCGTCGGCGGACTCTCCGAAACCGTCGTTCCCGGCTCGACCGGCGAGCTCTTCCCGCCCGGGGACCCCGACCGGCTCGCTGACGCGGTCGCGCGCGTGCTCGCCCGCGGGCTCGACTTCTACGAAGCGGGTCTCTCCGCAGCCGCAGCCGCGGCCTCGTGGAGCCGCTACGTGGACGGACTGCTCTCGTTTCTCTCCTCGGTCGAAACGGGGCACTGAGGCTTCTTTGGTTAAACTGCCCGACGGAATGGACTTCGAGCTCACGTCCGAACAGTCGTTGCTGCGCTTCGCCGTCCGGGAGTTCGCCGAGGAGGTCGTTCGTCCCCGCGCCGCGCGGATCGATCAGACGGGCGAGTTCCCGCGGGACGTTTTCGAGGAGGCGGGCAAGCTGGGACTCGCGGGCGTTTCCGTCCCGCCGGAGTACGGCGGGTCCGGAATGGACACGGTCTCGTACGCGATCGTCATCGAGGAGATCTCCCGGGCGTGCGCGAACACCGGGGTGATCCTCTCGGTGAACAACTCCCTGGTCTGCGATCCGATCGAGAAGTACGGCAACGAGGACCAGAAGCGGCGGTTTCTGACGCCGCTCGCGCGCGGCGAGAAGCTGGGCTGTTTCGCCCTCACCGAGCCGGACGCCGGATCGGACGCCGCGAACCAGAAGACCCGGGCCGTCCGGGAGGGTGACGTCTACCGGATCTCGGGCCAGAAGGTTTTCATCACCTGCGGGGAGAAGGCGGACCTCTGCCTGCTCTTCGCGATGACCCAGCCCGAGAAGGGGCCGCGCGGAATCTCCGCCTTCGTCGTGGACGCGAACAGTCCCGGCTTCGACCGGTCGCGCCATCAGATCAAGCTCGGGGTCAACGCGTCCGGCACCGTCGAGATCTTTCTGACCGACGTCCGCGTGCCGGTCGCCGACCGCCTCGGCGAGGAAGGTGAGGGGTTCCGGGTCGCGATGACCACGCTCGACGGCGGCCGGATCGGCATCGCAGCTCAGGCGGTCGGCATCGCCACCGAAGCGTGCGAGGCGGCTGTGGCCTACGCGAAACAGCGGCGCGCGTTCGGGCGGCCGATTGCCGACTTCCAGGTGATCCGCTTCTACCTCGCCGACATGGCGACGGACATCGACGCGGCAAGGCTCCTCACGCGTCGCGCTGCGGCAGCGAAAGACGCGGTGCGCGAGCGCGGGGGGCGCTTTTCTCTCGAGGCGGCGATCGCGAAACTGTTCTCCGCCGAGATGGCGCAGCGCGTGACGACGAAAGCGCTGCAGATCCACGGCGGGTACGGTTACACCAAGGAGTACCCCGTCGAGCGCAACTTCCGGGACGCGCGAATCACCGAGATCTACGAAGGGACGAGCGAGATCCACCGCCTCATAATCGCGAGGGAAATCTTCAAGGACGCCGGTCTCACGATCGGCTGAGGATGATCGCGACGGCAGGACCGGACGAGTGAGGACCGAGGACTGACATGCCCCAGACCCGAATGTTCCGAGACCGCGTGGTCTCCATGGAGCAGACCTTCGAAGGAGGCGAGAAGCATCTCGACCTCTTGAAGACCCTGTGCTCCGAAGCGATTCCGGAGTTCGAATACGCCGGACATTTCCTCGATCATGAACGCGACGTCTTCGTGATGGAGCTCGCGGCCCGGGACGGCCGCAGGAAGCGCGTCTCCTGGACTCGGATGGTGCTCTTCGACGCCGAGCGGATTCCCGTTCTGTCGGGGGATCCGGGAGGATTGCTGCGCGCGAAGATCGTCCAGTATCTGCGTTCCCGGGCGAGCCGTCCCGAGATCGTCGTGACGTTCCGGCACCTCGAGGAAGGCTGGGTCGACACGCCCGAGCCGCGCCGCGAACGCCGTCGCCGGCGTCGTGGGCGCGGGGGCGAACGGGGGACTCCCGCGGAAGGAAAGGCGGGCGAGCGTCCGTCGCGTGGAGTCCCTCCGGGCGGGCGGGAACGTCCCGCGCGCCCGCCGAAGCCGGCGCCCCCGCAACCCCCGACGGTTTCCCCGACGCGCGCCGGCGAGCCGGCCGCGCGACCCGAAGGGCGCCGCCGGTTCCGACGCCGCCGCCGGCGCGGCCGCGGCTCGGGAGGCGGCTCGGCTCCCCCGGTCTCCTCCCCATGAACTTCGACCTTTCGGAAGACCAGATCCGGATCCGCGACGCCGTTCGTGACTTCGCGGAGCAGGAGATCGCCCCGAAGGTCGCCGAGTGGGAGCGAAACGAGACTTTCCCCAGCGAGATCATCGGAAAGCTCGGCGAGATGGGAATCCTCGGCATGATGGTGCCCGAGGAGTACGGCGGCTCCGGACTCGACGCGATGTCGTACGTGCTCGCGGTCGAGGAGCTGTCGCGCGTCTGCGCGTCGACCGCTGTCGTGATGTCGGTCAACAACTCGGTCTTCTGTTATCCGGTCTGGAAATTCGGCTCGGAGCGGCAGAAGAAGGAAATCCTGTCGGAGGTCGCGTCGGGGCGCTCGCTCGGAGCATACGCGCTCACGGAGCCGCAGTCCGGCTCGGACGCCGCGAACCAGAGGACGCGCGCGGTGCGCGACGGCGACGACTACGTGCTCGAGGGCTCGAAGTCGTGGATTACGAACGCCGGCGAGGCGGGTTGGTACCTCGTGATGGCGATGACGGATCCCGCGAAAGGAACTCACGGCATCACGGGTTTCCTGGTATCCGTGGACGACCCGGGCCTGCGCGTCGGTCCGCCCGAGGAGAAGATGGGTCTTCGGGCTTCGAAGACCGCCGCGATCTATCTCGAAGGGGTTCGCGTTCCGAAGTGGCGCCGCCTGGGCGAAGAGGGACAGGGCTTCCCGATCGCGATGGCCACGCTCGATCACTCGCGCATCGGGATCGCCGCCCAGGGGATCGGGATCGCCCGCGCATCGTACGAAGCGTCGGTCGAGTACGCGCGAACCCGGGAGACCTTCGGCCGGAAAATCGCGGAACACGAGGTGATCGCGTTCCAGATCGCCGACATGAAAGTGCAGATCGAAGCGGCGCGCTGGCTCACCTATCGAGCGGCAGTGCTCTCGGACACCCCCGGCGCGCGCTTCTCCAAGGAGTCGTCAATGGCAAAGGTGTTCGCGACCGAGATGGCGAACGCCGTCGCTGCCCGCGCCGTGCAGATCTTCGGCGGCTACGGCTACTCCCGGGAGTACCCGGTCGAGCGATACTACCGGGACGCGCGCGTGACGACGATCTACGAAGGGACGAGCGAGATCCAGCGAATCGTGATCTCGAAGAACATCCTCGCGGGACGATGAGCGAAGAAGAGAACGGGAACGGGAGCGAAACACCGGAAACGGCGGCGCCGGCCGGAAGCGTGGCGCCGGGCAACGCTCCGCGCTCGGAGGCCGGTTCTCCGGCGGGGCGCCGGCCGGTGCGACCGTCGCTCTCCGTCGAGCGCACGGCCGTCCTGCGCGAGCACGCGGGCTACGCTTTCCGCCTCGAGCCGACGGACCTCGCCAACCTTCGCGAGCTGCCGGGCGCGAAAGGGAAGACGGACGAAGAGCTCGGGACGGAGTTTCTCGACGCGCATCGCGAGCGGCTCGTGGCCGCGCTCGTGGAGGACCTGCCGGCCCCGGCATCGATCCGCGTGCTGGTGGACCCGTACTCCCGCCAGGCCTTTCTCGCCTTCGAGGACCGGGTGCGGGGGATCGTCTCGTTCTGACCGGCAGACGGAAGACGTGAGACGGAAGACGGAATCTCGAGCTGCCTTCTCGTCTACCGTCTCCCGTCTACCGTCTCTCGTCTCTAGAGATCGGCGCTGAAGACCCGAACTCCTCCCCGGCTCAGGTGGGCCTTCGCCTGGTGCTCGTCGACGGCGACGTCGTACTCGCCGCGTTCCGCGCCGGCGGAGGAGAGCGCGTCTGCCCACGATTCCGCGCGGGTGCGCAGGAACTCCTCGGCGACCGCGGGCTCCTGCCGGCCTTCCAGGTCGGGCAGCGCCTTCACCGCGCGAACTCCCGGCCGGTCGAGCCGGAAGGCGTACCCCTCGTACTCGACTCGATAGGTCCGCGAGCCTTCGTCGGAAACCGGCATCGGGAGGGAATTTTAGTCGCGGGGGGCCGCTTTCAGGTGCTCGATGTCCCCACTGCGATTCGTCTGCGGCCTCGCCCTGGCCGCGGTTCTCCTGGTCCCCGCGGCGACTGCCGAAAAGATCCGGATGCACTTCGACACCGATTCCGCGGGGCGCCCGCCCGGGTTCTTCGACCTCGTCGTGTGGGCGGGGGGA
>DASUAD010000200.1:0-6215 GCA_035763965.1 Thermoanaerobaculia bacterium
CTACGGATCGATTACCAGATCCGGACGCGATCCTCCGGCTTGACGTAGTTCGCGTCGCCTTCCTTCACGTCGAACGCCGTGTACCAGGCATCGACGTTCCGCAGCGGGGCGAACGCGCGGACCGTGCCGGGCGAATGCGGGTTCGTCGCGAGGAGCTGACGAAGCGCGTCGTCGCGGATGAGCGTCCGCCAGACCTGCCCCCATCCGAGGAACACCCGTTGCTCGCCGGTGAAACCGTCGATCACCGGGGCGGGCTGCCCGTTCAACGAGCGCTTGTAGGCATCGAGCCCGAGCAGGATGCCGCCGAGGTCGCCGATGTTCTCGCCCATGGTCAGGCGGCCGGTGATGTGGAGGCCGGGGAGCTGCGGGAAGTTGTACGCCTCGTACTGCGCGCCGAGCTTCGTCGCCTGGGCTTCGAACTTCGCCGCGTCTTCGGGCGTCCACCAGTCGCGCAGCATGCCGTCGCCGTCGGACTTCCTGCCCTGGTCGTCGAAACCGTGCGTGATCTCATGGCCGATGACGCCGCCGATCGCGCCGTAATTCACCGCCGGATCGGCGTCCGGATCGAAGAACGGCGGCTGCAGAATGGCGGCGGGGAAGACGATCTCGTTCTTGACCGAGGAATAGTAGGCGTTGACGGTCTGCGGCGTCATTCCCCACTCGAGCTCGTCGACGGGTTTGCCGATGCGATTCACGTCGTAGTCCCACTCGAATTTCGCGGCGCGCTCGGCGTTCCCGACGAGATCTCCGTCATGGATCGCCAGCTTCGAGTAGTCGCGCCACTTCACCGGGTAACCGATCTTGACGCCGAACTTCGACAGCTTTTCGAGCGCACGAGCCTTCGTCTCCGGTCCCATCCACTGCAGGTTCTCGATCCGGCCCTTCATCGCGGCTCGCAGGTCCGCGACCAACTTCTCCATCTTCGCCTTCGACTCGGGTGGGAAGTACTCGGCGACGTAGGTCCGGCCGATCGCTTCGCCCATCGCGAATTCCGCGGCGTCGACGGCGCGCTTCCAGCGCGGGCGCTGCTCCTCCGTACCGTTCAGGAACTTCGAGCGGAACTCCCATTGCGCGTCGACGAATCGCTTCGAAAGGAGCGGCGCCGCCTCGTCGGCGACGCTGAACGCCTGCCAGGCCTTCAGAGTCTCGACCGGCGTTTCGGCGAAGATCGCAGCGAGCTTCGGAAGGGCGGTGTTCTGACGGACGACCGCGCGATCGGCCTTCTCGATACTCGCTTCCTTGAAGTAGACGCTCCACGGGAATCCGGCAGCGTTCTTCTCGAGCTCGGCGACCGTGGCCGGGTTGTACGTCTTGTCGCGATTCCGGCTCTCGGCGCGCGTCCAGTGCGCTTCCGCGATCTTGGTCTCCATTGAAACGACGTCCGCGGCGTTCTTCTCGGGCTCTGCCCACCCGATCAGACGGAGCATGTCGGCGACGTACTTCTGATAGCGCTCCTTCTGGGGCTTGTAGTTGTCGCGCAGGTAGAACTCCCGGTCGGCGAGGCCGAGGCCCGACTGCGAAAGGTAGAGCGCGTACCTGTCGGGGTTCTTCGCGTCGTCGGAGACGCCGGCGCCGAAGAACGATCGCCCGAAGCCGGCGTTGGAGCGGCCCATCAGGCGGGCGACGTCTTCACGGGACTGCGTCTTCTTGATCTCGTCGAGGCGCGCCTGAATCGGCTTCACATCGAGCTTCTCGGCGGTCTTTTCGTCCAGGAACGTGCGGTAGATCGCCGCGACCTTCGCCTCGTCGGAGCCGGGCTTCAAAGACTTGTCCGCAGCCCATCGGTCGAGGAGGGCCCGCACGCGGGCCTCGGAGAGATCGCGCAGGATCACGAACGCGCCGAAACTCGTTTTGTCCGGCGGAATCTGGCTCGTCGCGGCCCACTTGCCGTTGACGTAGCGGAAGAAGTCGTCGCCCGGCTTGACGGAGCGGTCCATTCCGTCGAGGTCGACGCCCCACTTCCCGTAGCGGTCGGCCCTGGTCGGCGCGGCCGGCGCCGCCGGATCCGCGGCCCGTGCGCCCGGGGTCAAGAGTGCCAGAGAAAGCGCGAAAGCAGCGAGCTTCGAGGTCATGGATCCTCCGTGATTGCCCGGTCAAAACGGGCGGCGGGAGGATAGCAAATCGGCGGCGCGAACATGAGCCCGCGACATCGCGCGGGCCCGTTGATTCACGGCGTCATCCCGCAATCGAGATCGCGGATCAGCGGCGCCGGCTTCCGGGCGCCACCAACGTAGAATCCCGCCACCTCATGCCCCTCGCTTCGGGCTCGAAATTCGGCGTCTATTCGATTCTGGACCCGATCGGGTCCGGCGGCATGGGACAGGTGTACCGCGCCTTCGACACCCGGTTGAAGCGCGAGGTCGCGGTCAAGACGCTCCCCGACGAGTTCTCGAACGACCCGGAGCGGCTCGCGCGGTTCGAACGCGAGGCCCGGATGCTCGCCGCTCTGAACCATCCGTCGGTCGCGGCGATCTACGGGCTCGAGGAAGCCGAAGGGACGCAGCTCATCGTGATGGAGCTCGTGCCGGGCGAGACTCTGTCCGAGAAACTTTCACACGGCTCTCTGCCGCTCGAAGAGGCGCTGAAGATCGCGCGCCAGATCGCCGAGGCGCTCGAGGCGGCGCACGAACGCGGCATCATCCACCGGGATCTCAAGCCCGCCAACGTCAAGGTCACGCCCGAAGGAAGGGTGAAAGTCCTCGACTTCGGCCTCGCAAAGGCTCTCGACGTCAAGGAGACCGGCGCGGGCTCGGACGCTTCGCTCTCCCCGACACTCGTCATCGAGGGGACACAGCCCGGCGTGATCCTCGGGACGGCGGAGTTCATGAGTCCCGAGCAGGCGCGGGGCAAGCCCGTGGACAAGCGGACCGACATCTGGTCGTTCGGTTGCGTCCTCTACGAGCTCTTGACCGCGAGGCGCATCTTCGCCGGGGAAACGGCGTCGGACGTTCTCGCCGCCATCCTCACGGCCGAGCCGCCCTGGGACGCGCTCCCGCACGAGACTCCGGAAAGGGTCCGCGAGCTGCTCCGGCGCTCCCTGCAAAAGGACCCGAACCGCAGGCTCCGGGACATCGGGGACGCGCGGATCGAGATCGACCAGGCGCTGGAGGAACTCCGGCAAGGTCCGATCCCGTCCACCCCGCCCGCGCCCGTGCGGATCTCCCGAAAGCTTCCGGTGCCGCGGATCGCTGCGGCCGTTGGCGCCGCGGTCATCGTCGTAGTCGCACTCGTCTGGCTCGGGCGCCGTTCCGTTCCGCCGGCCGCGCCTTCCTCCGCGACCCGGTCTCTCGCCGTCCTTCCGTTCAAGGACTTGAGCCGTCAGGCGGGCGGACAGCTCCTCGGCGATGCGTTCGCCGAAACGATGAGCGTGCGACTCGCGCGAGTGCCCGGCCTCCAGGTCGTCACTCCGCGCGCGACGATCGAGTTTTCCGCGGGTGAGGAAGATTTTCAGCGCATCGCGCGGGCGACCGGAGCGACCCTGGTCCTCGGCGGCGCCATCCAGCGGGCCGGCGACCAGCTGCGGATCACCTGTTCGCTCGTTCGAGCGATCGACGGCGTGCAGGTCGGGGGAGACGAAGTGACGACGTCGCCGTCGGATATCTTCGGGGCGCAGGATCGCCTGGCCGAGAGCGTCCTCACGTGGCTCGACGCGAAGAAGCCGGCGAAGTCCCTTGGGCGTCCGGACGCCGCTCTCCTGAGCCCTTCCGCCCAGGAAGGCTACTTGAAGGCGATCGGCGCGCTTCGTCATTACGACGTGCCGGAGTTGATTGCGACGGCGGTTCGAATCCTGACGGATCTCGACCGGAAGCACCCGGACTCGCCGCTGATTCTGGCTGCGCTCGGCCGCGCCTACCTGAACCAGTTCGAGATCACACGCGATCCCGCGTCTGCGGATCGCGCGATCGCCGCCTGCGAAGCGGCGCGAAAGGTCGACGACCGTCTCCCGGAGGTGCACACGATCCTCGGGCAGATCCTGAGGATGACGGGCAAACCTGCCGAAGCCGCCGGAGAATTCGAGCGCGCGCTCGCCGAGCAGCCGTCTTCCATCGACGCACTCCTCGGTCTCGCGGACGCATATCGCGCGACGCGAGACGCGAGAGCCGAGCCGACATACCGCCGCGCGCTCGCTCTGCAGCCGAGCTACTGGGCGGTCTACAACCAGTTTGGCTTCTTCTACTACCAGGGCGGACGCTACTTAGAAGCCATTTCGATGTTCCAGGAAGCCATCAAGCGCCGGCCGGACAGCGTGCGTGCGTACAACAACCTCGGCGCCGTGCTCTTCAAGGCCGATCGGTTAGCCGAGGCGCGGCAGGCGTACCAGAGCTCGATCCGGATCAAACCGAGCGACGGTGCCTACACGAACCTCGGAAACCTCGAGTACTCCGTCGGCAATTACCGCGCGGCGGCCGCCGCGTTCGAAGAGGCGACGAAACTAACGCCCGGCAAGTACCTGTACTGGGCGAACCTGGCCGACGCCTATCGGTGGACGCCGGACCTCCAGAGCCGGGCGCCGGGAGCGTACGAGAAGGCGGTCCAGCTCGCGGAAGGGGAGCTGTCTCTCAATCCGAACAACGCCGCGGCTCACGCGACGCTGGCGATCTGTTACGCGAAGCTGGGCCGGAAGGATCCGGCCCGGTTGCACATCCGGAGGGCGCTCGAGATCGAACCGGCCAACCCGGACCACCTTCTCTACGCGGCCATCGTCGCGGAAGTCGCGGGGAAGACCGAGGAGGCGATCGACTGGATCCGCAAGGCCGTGAAAGCCGGGCTGGGAGCGGCCCAGATCGAGCGAGAGCCCGAGCTCAAAAACCTGCGGAAGTCGCCCGATTTCGCCGACGCACTGGCGTCCGCGAAGAGCCGGGCGTGACGGAAAGACACAAACGATAGACTCGGCGAAGAACGGAGGAGTACATGCCAAAGACCAATCATTTCGCCCGCTCCGGGTGGTTCTGGATCTTCGTGCTCGTTTCGTCTCTCGTTTTTCCGGCTCTGGAGCTCGGGGCGCAGTCCCTGACGCCGACGCCGACGCCGCCGGACCTGAAGCTGAAAGTCAAAGTCGTCGAAGTCACGAAGAGCGGCACGAACATCACGGTTAATCCCGTCAAGGTGAAGCTCAAGAGGAAGGAAGAGATCGTCGTCTGGGTGACCAACGGTGAGTCGATGAGGATCCTTTTCAAGCCGGGAAACCCGGAGCCCGGGGACCCTTTCACGGATCTGGTCTGCCGGGGACGTATCTGCGGCGTGCTCACGCCTCCGGACGTCGCGCCGGGCGTCTTCAACTACAAGGTCGTCGTGGACGGCGCGGTCCTCGACCCGAACGTCGAGGTCATTCCCTAGCGCGAACCGTCGATAACGTCTCGCAGACGCCGGGGCGTCAGCCGAAGGAGCGGAGCCGCCGCCAGAACTGAGGCCACGGCTCGCGCAGCCCGCGGCAGACGTAGATCTCCGGCCGTTCCGATTCCTCGTTCTCCAGGCCGTACGGGTTCGGAATGCGACCGGCGAGATCCACCTCGGCGAAGTGCCGCTCCAGCATCGCGCGATCGAACCCGAGAGCGATCACCGTGCGCGGAGGCGGATCGCCGTAGCCGCTCGCCCAGAACGAATTGACGCCGCTCAGCACCGGCGTGTGGCCGTAAAGCCTGAGCGCCCCCGCCTCCCCGTAGTTGGCACAGAGCGCCGCGGAAAGCGCGCGCTCCGCCGCAGGGAGCGAAGCGTAGATCCGATCGACCTCGCGCGCCAATTCCGGCCAGCCGATCTCCTCGCGGAGGTCGTTGTTGATGCCGCTTGCGATCTTGAAGAAGCGCGTCGACGGGGGCGCCAGCGGAACCGCGATGGGCACGACGGCGCATCCGAGGACGGCGAGCGCCGCCATCGCCGGGTACGCGATGCGCCGGCGGGTCTCGACGACCTGCTCGGTGATCACCGCCCCGGCCGCGAAAAGAATCGGGTAGAGCGGCCCGGTGTAGTAGCCGCGTCCCCGGGCCAGGAGGAAGAGGGCGAACGGGACGAGGACCATCCATGCGAGCATCCGGAAACGGCGCGACTGGAGCACCGCGACGAGTCCGGCGATCCAAAGCGGAAGCGTGACCGGATTCGACGAGACGCGGATCTGATCGAGCAGGAAGTCCTCCGTGCGCCCGATGCGGACGTCGCGCGCGTGGACGTGCCGGAGGAATTCGAGAGTCACGAAGCCATGGTTCGCCTCCCACAGGACG
>DASUAD010000201.1:0-2102 GCA_035763965.1 Thermoanaerobaculia bacterium
GACCCCGAGCGCGGTCGGGATCGTCACGACTGCGAAGAGGAACGGCAGTAGGAAAGCGAGCGTCCCGAACGTGAAGACCAGGATGAGGAGGGCGATGGGGACGGCGATCAGCTCGCCCTTCGCCAGGTCCTCGCCGAACACGGGGTCGAGGTCGTGCTCGATCGCCGCCTGGCCGGTCACGTAGACGGACGCGCCCGGAATCGTCCCGAGCGCCGCGCGCATGTCGTCGGTGTGGCCCTTCGAGTCGGCGGGCTCGAGCTCGGAGACGATCTGGGCGACGACGAGGTCGTCGGCGACCGCCGTGGTCGAGACGAGACGCCCGGTCGGGAGCTCGGCGGCGGCGCGCGCCGCCGCCTCCTCCACTTCCGACACGAGGGCGTTGGCCTCCCCGGCGACCTCGACGACGACCGTGAACGAGCCCGACGAGCGCTGCCCGAAGTGGTCCTCGAGGATCACCTCCGCTCGATGCGTGTCCGTTCCGGGAAGGACGAAGCGGTTCGTGAGCAGGTCGGCGAGCCCCGCCGACGCGATCCCCGACGCGACGAAGACGACCGCCCAGGTGGAGAGAACCGCCCAGCGATGGCGGAGGACGAGCCGGGTGAGGCGCTCCATCAGCCGCCGGCTGCGGGGCCCCGGTTCCGCTCGCGCCACCTCCGGCGCGCCGCCGCCTTGCGCGCCCGGACACCCGGGACCGCCCGCACAGCGGCCACCCAGACGTAGAGAGCAAACCCCGTCAGCGTCGCGAGGAGGGTTAGGAGACGCCTCGGGTGGAGAACAACGTACAGGACCCCCCGCACCCTCACGATCGTAACCGACATACTTCCCGTGGAGTCGAAGGAAAGGTGGTTCAGGAATGGCGAAGACAAAGGACAAGACGGCGGTGACCGTCGACGCGCTACGCCCTTACGTGAAGCGCGCGATGGAGGACCCCGAGCTGCGCGACGACCTGCTCGCCGCATTCGTCGCGGCCCGGAGCCTCTACGGCCAGATCTCGAAGGGCCAGGGAGTCAAGGGGAAGGCGGAGAAGATCTCCGACAAGGACTTCCAGAAGCAGCTCCAGTCTCTCGTTTCCGAAGTCACGGAGGCGAGCGATCGGCTCAAGGGAGAGAAGGAGAAGAGCCACAAGACGCGGAACCGCGTCATCCTCCTGACCGGCGTGACGCTCGGCGTCCTGTACAACCCGTGGACGGGTGCGGCGACGCGTGAATGGATCATGGAGCGCATCGCCGGCGGCAACGGGGACGGGTTCGAGGAGTTCGCGGAGACGATGTCCGCGGAGGCCGAGCAGGTCGAAGAGGCCGTCACGGCCGGCAACGGCAGCGAGGCGTAGCGCGGAGCCCACGCGGCGTCCGGAGTCCGCCGCGAGCGGATTCCGGTCGCGGCGGGACTAGTCGTTCAGCGCGCTCTCGAGCGCACCCGGCACGAGGCCGCTCGTCGACGCGATGTCGTCTGCCCGGAGGAGCACGGCGCCGGGAGGGGGCAGAGTCGTCGCGCCGGCCCTCGACGGCACGTAGACGCGCCCGGCCGCGAACGAGACGTCCTCCGCGCGCCGCCAGGCCAGGAGGATCGGGTAGGGGGCGACGACACCGTCGTACCCGAGCCCGACCATCGCGGCCGGGTGTATCTCGAAGTGGAGGTGCGGGGACCCGCCGTCGGCGTCGCCCGTGTCTCCGACGAAGCCGATCACGTCCCCCGCCTCGACGCGGCGGCCCTCGACCGCGAGCTGCGTGTAGGCCGAGAGGTGCGCGTAGTAGAACTCGTTCCCGAGCCCGTCTCGTAGCCAGAGCCGATATCCGCCGAGACGGTTGAAGCCGATCGTGTGCAAGGTGCCGTCCGCGACGGCGAGCACCGGGGCGCCGAGGGGCGCGAAGAGGTCCTCGCCGTGGTGCCACCCACCGCGCACCCCCGGTCGCGGGCCGCCGAAGCTGTCCCCGAACGAGGCGGTCCCGTAGATCGGGAACACATACCCGCCGGCAGAGAGCTTCGCGCTGATCTCCGGCGCGACGAGGACCGGGCCGCCCGGCACGGTGTCTCCCGCATCCGCAGCCTCCGGCGCCGACGGGACCGCGGGACGCGGGGACGGCCGTGGACGCGAGGGCGAC
>DASUAD010000202.1:0-2386 GCA_035763965.1 Thermoanaerobaculia bacterium
CTGACCCAGGACCTGAAGGACCATCCCGGCCGCGAGCAGCGCGCCGATGGTGGCGCCATCGCGGAGGAGGCCCGGGGTTCGCGGCCGCCGGAGAGCGATCAGCAGACAGACGAGCGTCGCGAGCAGGAAGCGGAAGAAAACGAACCCGAGCGGCGGCGCGTCGCGCAGAACGTTCTTCACGACGACGAAGGATGATCCCCACACGAAAGTGATCAGGAAGAGCGATGTGTCCGCGCGGACGCGTATCGAAAGGGGCTCGGTGCGATCGACTTCGCTCATGTGCTGTTGGCCGGAAAAGCGTTCGTAAGCTAGCATGCGGCGCTTTGCCGAACACCGACGGCCCGCGCGTCCGCTTCGCCCCATCACCGACCGGATTTCTTCACGTCGGCGGGGCGCGCACGGCGCTCTACAACCTCCTGTTCGCGCGACGCGAAAAGGGGACTTACATCCTCCGGATCGAGGACACGGACGTCGAGCGGTCGCGCGAGGACCTGACGGGCCAGATCCTGTCCGCTCTCGACTGGCTGGGACTCGAGCACGACGAGGGTCCCTACTACCAGTCGAAGCGCTACGACCTCTACCGTGCGGCCGCCGACCGGCTGATCGCCGAGGGAAAGGCGTATCGCGCTTTCGAAACGCCCGACGAGCTCGACGCCGGGAGAAGGAAGGCCGAGGCGCAGGGGCGCTCGTATCGCTATTCCGGCGCCGGCCGCGAGATTCCGCCTGACGAGAGCGACCGCCGCGCACGCGCCGGTGAGAAGTTCGTCGTCCGCCTGAAGATGCCGGCCGAAACGATCGTCGTCGACGACCGGATCCGCGGCCGCGTCGAGTTTCCCGCCGACGCCCTCGACGACTTCATTCTCGTGCGATCCGACGGGCATCCGCTTTACCACTTCACGGTGTGCGTGGACGACGCGGACATGCGGATCACGCACGTTCTCCGCGGAGACGACCATCTCGCGAACACGCCCAAGCACGTCGCGCTCTTTCGTGCGCTCGGCTCCCCGGTGCCGGAGTTCGCCCACCTCGGGATGATCCTCGGCACCGACCGCAAGAAGCTCTCGAAGCGCTACGGCGCCGCAGCAGTCGAGGAGTGGCGGGACCAGGGCATCTTCCCCGAAGCTCTGGTCAACTTCCTCGCGCTTCTCGGCTGGTCGCCGGGCGACGACCGCGAGATCCTGTCGCGCGAGGAGATGGAGCGGGAGTTCTCGCTCGACCGCATCGGGGCCTCCCCCTCGGTGTTCGATCCGGAGAAGCTCCTGTGGATGAACGCCCAGTACATGGCGCGGATGCAGGCCGAGGAGCTGCTCCGGCGCGCCGAACCCCATGCGCCCGCCGGAGTGCCGGAGCGGGA
The DNA here is from genome assembly GCA_035763965.1 of Thermoanaerobaculia bacterium. Lineage (GTDB taxonomy): Bacteria > Acidobacteriota > Thermoanaerobaculia > UBA5066 > Gp7-AA6 > Gp7-AA6. Next base: position 1,355 of record DASUAD010000202.1, read on the forward strand.
GGCCGCGCTCGCCGCCGTAGAGCTCCATCGCACGCGCGCGCGTACGACGATCGAGTTGGGGCGCGCGCTCTCGATGTACGCGAAGGACCCGCAGGACTACGACCCGGAGGGACTACGCAAGCACGTGCGGCCCGAGACGGCCCCGGAGCTCGAGCGGCTCGTCGCGGCGTTCGAGAAAGTCGAGTCCTGGACCGCGCACGACCTCGACGCCGCACTGCGCCAGCTCGCCGCGGAAATGAAGTTCTCCGCGTCGCGCCTGATCCATCCGGTTCGGCTCGCGCTCACCGGCGTCACCGTCGGCGCCCCGCTCTTCGACGTCGTAGCGCTCCTCGGAAAAGAGACGGTTCTCCGCCGGCTGCGAAGCTTCGTCGAGAACATCCGGTCGCGACAATAGAGAGTAGGATCGCCCGAGGAAGGACGTCCGCCATGGCGACCACCGTTCACGGGAAACTGACGTACGAAGAGTTCCAGGACCTGCCGCGGGAGGACGGCCGGAGACAGCTCGAGCTCATCGAGGGCGAGGTCTTCGTGACGCCGTCGCCGAACACGAGGCACCAGCGGGCGGTCGGGCGCATATTTCGAGCGCTCAGCGATTTCGTGGACGAACACGACCTCGGCGAGGTCTTCATCGCTCCCTACGACGTCGTCTTCAGCAGGTGGACCGCGCTCGAGCCGGACCTTTTGTTCATCCGGAAGCAACGGAGCGGAATCGTCACCGACGCGAACGTCCAGGGAGCGCCGGACCTGGTCGTCGAGGTCCTTTCCCCGAGCAACCGGGCGCACGACCGCGAGCGGAAGCTTCGCGTTTACGAGGCGGCGGGAGTCCCGGAGCTCTGGTACCTGGATCCTTCGGAGAAGACTGCCGAGATCCTGAACCTTGACGGAGACGGCCGATACGCCGTCACTGCGACGCTGTCGGGAAACGACGCGATCGTGTCGACGGCGCTGCCGGGACTCTCCCTCGGCCTGAACCAGATCTTCGCGAGCTGACTTTCAGCCGCGGCGGTCGCTCCGCGACCGGCGGCTGAGAGA
>DASUAD010000203.1:0-14552 GCA_035763965.1 Thermoanaerobaculia bacterium
GAAGCGCTTCGGAGGGCGTCCCCAGAGCGAGTCGTCGCCGAAATCCGTCGTCGACGTTCCCTTCTCGAACTTCTTGTAGTCGTAGCTCATGAGGTTCCAGAAGTCGATCTCGCGCTCCCGGACGTTCTTGCCGGTGACCATCCCGTTGACGACGAAGAGGTCGGGCCGGCCGTCGAGATCGCCGTCCAGGAAGACCGATCCCCACGACCAGGACGTGTCCCAAACGTCCGCTTCGTCCGAGACGCGCTCGAAGCGCCCGCCGCCCGCGGCCCGGAAGAGCGAGGATCCGCGACTCAACGCCTTCAGGCGCCGCCAGACGAGGGGCCGGCCGAGCCAGTACGGAAACTCCGGCATCGGGTAGCGACGGTCCCGAAGGAACCAGTTGAGCGGGAAGGAATAGTTCGAGACGTAGAAATCGAGCCGCCCGTCGCCGTCGGAGTCGTCGACCGTGACCCCCATCCCGAATCCCGGGTCGCGGACCCCCGCGCGGCCGGCGGCGTTCTCGAAGGTCCCGTCGCCCCGGTTGCGCAGATACGTGTTCGCGCCGAAGTCGTTCGCCACGTAGAGGTCCGGCCAGCCGTCCGCGTCGAAGTCGGCCGCCTGGAGCGCCAGCCCCCACCGCGTGTCGGCCGTGCGCGTCTCCTTCGAAACGTCCGTGAAGGTTCCGTCTCCGTTGTTGCGGTACATGCGGTTCGGCGGCGCGTTGTTCGCGGCGACGTTCGGCCCCTTCCCGGGCGGGCCGTAGACGAGCACGTAGAGGTCGGCGTCGCCGTCGCGGTCGTAGTCGATTGCCGCGGCGGACGTCGAGTAGTCGTTCAATGCGACACCGGCGCGCGCTCCGACCTCCTCGAACGTTCCGTCGCCGCGGTTGCGATAGAGCAGGTTCGGCCGGAAGAGGTACGTGGCGTAAAGGTCCGCGTCGCCGTCGTTGTCGAAGTCGAACGCGAGCGCGCCGATCCCCTCCCCCTTCTGCCCGGCGACTCCGGCCTTCTCCGTGACGTCCTCGAATCGTCCACCGCCGCTGTTTCGATAGAGGCGGTTGCCGTCGCCGCCCGGGACGAAGAGGTCCTCCCGACCGTCGCCGTCGAAATCGAGGACGGCAACCCCCGGAGGCATGTGCTCTCCGGGTATGGGCACGTTCCTGCCCGCGTTCGGGAGAAACGCGTGGTGCGTGCGAAAAGGCCCGGCCTCCCCGGCACGCTCCTCGAAGAGGGGCTCGGAAGCGGACGCCGAGATCCACTCGAGGACCGAAGCGGTCTCGAGCCGCCACTCTCCGGGGCCGGCGGGGGAGAGGGTCGCCCGGACTTTTCCGCCCTCCTGGAGAAGGGTTCCGTCCGTACTCCGCCCGGTCATGAGGAGCCCGAGAATCACGTCGCGCTTCTCTCCGCGGCGCCGGAACTCGAAGATCACGTTCTCCGTTCGGCCGAGCGTCGCGAAACGCGAGCGGATCCCGGCAAGCCGTCGCCGGACGTCGTCGGCAGATGTCCCCCCCTCTCCCGCCGCGGGGGTTCGCGAGGGGTCTCCCCTCGCAGACAGAAAGTCCCGGCCGCGACCGAAGGTCGCGCTTCTCGCGAAGCGAGCGGCCGGAGGGGGCGGGGGTGAGGGGGAGGGTCGGGCTGCTCTGTACATCCGCACAGACAGCGGCGGCCGGGTCGGTACCGCCGACAGCGCGTCGCCCGGAAGCGGCCCGCTCCAGCGGAACGTTCCCGCGTAGAGCGCGGCGTCCTTCGCGCCCGCCTTCCAGTCTTCGAGGAATCGTTCGGCCCAGATCGAGACCCGATCCGAGTAGTCCTCGAGCGTCGGGAGTGGAAGCGTTCGCGACGCGCACCCGACGGAGAGGAGGCCCGCGACGAAGGCGAGGACGCGCGAAGCGCGAGGGAGCGTCTTCACCGCGAAAATATAATCCGGCCGCTTGCCGTCATCTCTCGCGGAGCGCTTGCGCCGGCGGATCCGGCGCGAGGGGCCGATCTCCTTCGCCGACTTCATGGAGGCCGCCCTCTACGATCCCGAAGCGGGCTATTACTCCCGCGGAGCCTCGATCGGGGAGGGCGGCGACTTCGTCACCTCGCCGTCGGTCTCGCCCGCGTTCGCCTCGACGATCGCGCGCCTCTTCGCCCGTGACGCGCGCGAGATGCTGCGGCTCGGTCAACCCGAGCGCCCCGACCCCCTCCCGGAGACGGAGGAAGTGACGTTCGTCGAGGCGGGAGCCGGGGAGGGGAGATTTCTTTCCGATTTTTCCGTGGCACTCGGGCGGGACGCCCCCGACGTCGTCCTCCGTACCCGACTCGCTGCGGTGGAGCGGTCCCCGGCCGCCGGCGCGAAGCTCGAGGCGAGCGGACTCCGTGTGCTCCCCGATATCCCGGAGCACTCCGTTCGCGGCTGGATCTTCGCAAACGAGCTCTTCGACGCTCTCCCCGTCGTGCGCGTGCGGGGAACCGCCGGAGACCTCGAGGAGCTCCGCGTCGGCCTCGAGGGGGACCGATTCATCTGGAAGGCCGAACCGGCGGCGGGGGAGTGGACGGCGTACCTCGCCCGTTTCGGCGTCGCGCTCGAGCCCGGACAGATCGCCGAGATCCGCCCCGGCGCCGCGGAGCTCCATCGCCGGCTCGCGCGCGGTCTCGATCGTGGCCGGCTCGTGCTCTTCGACTACGGGCACCGCGCGCGCACCCTCTATCACCCGCTGGCGCGGCGCGCCGGCACGCTCGCGGTCCACTCGAGGGGACGGCGCGGAGGAGATCCGCTCGACCGACCCGGCGAACAGGACCTGACGGCGCACGTGAACTGGGACGAGATGGTCGCGCTCGGAGAAGAGGAGGGCCTCGTCACCGAAGGTCCGATTCGGCAGGCGAACTTCCTGGTTCGAGCGGGTATCTTCGACTTTGCCGGGGACGAAGGGGAGAAGTGGCGAATCTATCGGCTGGTCGATCCCGGTGGAATGGGCGAGGAGATTTCGGTCCTCGTTCAGTCGCGCGCGATGCCGCCCGTCCGGTTTTGACTGACCGAATCCGTCCGATACAATGCCCGCCCGGTGTCCGAATACCTGCCAATTCTCATCTTCGCGCTCGCCGCGGGAGCGCTCCCCCTTGCGACGATCTTCATCGCGAGGGCGCTCCAGAGCCGCCGCCCGAACCCCGCGAAGCTCGAGCCCTACGAGTGCGGCGTCGAGGCGAGCTCCTTCGCGCACGACACCCGATTCTCGGTCCGATATTTCCTGATCGCCGTCCTTTTCGTCATCTTCGACGTCGAGACCATCTTTCTTTTCCCATGGGCGGTGATGTTCAACCGGCTCGGCGTCTTCGGTCTCGTGGAGATGCTGATCTTCATCGCGATCCTCGTCATCGGCTACTTCTACGTCTGGAAGCGAAAGGCGCTCGACTGGGCGTAACCGGCAGATAAGGAGCCTCCGAGCAATGCCCGCGATCGTCAACCGTTTCGAGGACAACGTCCTCACGACGTCCGTGGACTCGGTCATCAACTGGGCCCGGCGCTCCTCGATCTGGCCGATGCAGTTCGGCCTCGCGTGCTGCGCGATCGAAATGATGGCGGTGATGGACGCGCGCCACGACCTCTCGCGGTTCGGGGCCGAGGTCTTCCGGGGAACGCCGCGGCAGTCCGACCTGATGATCGTAGCCGGTACGGTGGTCGAGAAGATGGCTCCGATCGTCAAGCGGCTCTATGACCAGATGCCCGAACCCAAGTGGGTCATCGCGATGGGCTCGTGCGCGACCTGCGGCGGCCCCTACCGGACGTACGCCGTCACGCAGGGAGTCGATCGGATCGTGCCGGTGGACGTGTACGTGCCGGGCTGCCCGCCCCGGCCCGAGGCGCTCATCTACGGGATCATGGCCCTCCAGAAGAAGATCGACCGGATGAAAGTCATCCGGAAGGCGTCGTAGAGGACTCGATGGCCGACGAGACGACGCCGCCCCCCGAGGCCGCGCCACCGAAACCGGCCGCCGCGGCGCACAAACCGGCCCCTCCGAAAAAGGTCGAGGCGACGGACGCCTCCGCGCACCCGTGGGTCGAGTCGATCCGATCCGCTCTTCCCGAGGCCGTCGTTTCGGCGAAGGAGTTCGCGAGGCAGGTGACGGTCGTCGTGCGCCGAGAGTACGTCGGGCGAGTCGCGCGACACCTGAAGGACGTGGAGGACTTCCGCTACTGCGTCGACGTGACCGCGGTCGACTGGCGCGACCGGCAGCCGCGGTTCGACGTCGTCTACCACTTCTACTCGTTCTCGAAAAACGATCGGATCCGCGTGAAGTGCGCGGTCGCCGACGGCGAAAGCGTCCCCTCGATCTCCGAGATTTTTCTCGCGGCCAACTGGCCGGAGCGGGAGACGTGGGACATGTTCGGCATCCCTTTCACGGGGCACCCGGACCTGCGCCGGATCCTGACGTGGGAGGGCTTCCACGGGTTCCCGCTGAGGAAGGACTTTCCCGTCGAAGGGATCGACACCGGCGCCGCCATCTACCCCGAGGAGTGGCCGGAGGGGGGCGGGCCCTCGCCGGACGACTCGAATCGGAAGGTCGTGTCGTGAAAGACCCCCGGCCGGGCAGCCCCCTCACCCCGCCCCTCTCCTTTGGGGAAAGGGAAAGGACGCGATGAGCGACGAGCGGCCGATCTCCGAGGGCGAAAAGGCGCAGGCGATTCGAACCGCCGACGAGGCCCAGGCGGGCGCGCTCGAGACGGCGCAGCACGTCCCAATGACCGGGAATCCCCCGACGCTCTTCGAAGTCCAGGAGATGGAGTTGAACTTCGGGCCGCAGCATCCGTCGACGCACGGCGTGCTGCGGCTCGTCATCCGCGTGGACGGCGAGAGGATCCTCGAGACGAAACCGGACATCGGGTACCTGCACCGCGGCACCGAGAAGCTCTTCGAGACCGAGACGTACCCGATGGGGATCCCGCACACCGATCGGCTGGATTACATCGCGGCGGCGACGAACAACCATGCCTACTGCCTGACGATCGAGAAGCTCCTCGGGATCGAGATCCCGCGCCGGGCGCAGCTGATTCGCGTGATCCTGGACGAGCTCCAGCGTCTGTCCTCGCACCTGGTGTGGCTCGGAACCGCGGGAATCGACCTCGGCGCGGTGACGCCGTTCTGGTACGCCTTCCGGGAGCGCGAGCAGATCCTCGACTTCTTCGAAGAGTACTGCGGCGCCCGGCTCACGCTGAACTGCATGCGGATCGGAGGGCTGCCGTTCGACCTGACGCCCGGTTGGGTCGAGCGCCTGATGGAGTTCGTGGACGACATTCCGTCGCGCATCGACGACTACGAGCAGCTCCTGACCGACAACCGCATCTGGAAGAAGAGGACCGTCGGCATCGGGGTCATCTCGGGCGAGGAGTGCATCGAGTGGGGCGTCACCGGCCCGATGTTACGGGCCTCCGGGGTCGAGTGGGACCTGCGGCGGGCGCAACCCTACGAGTGCTACGACGAGCTCGACTTCGCGATCCCGACCCGGGTCAACGGAGACACGTACGACCGCTACATCGTCCGCGTCCAGGAGATGCGGCAGAGCGTGCGGATTCTCAGGCAGTGCCTCGATCGGCTCGAGCCCGGGGACATCCGCGGCAAGGTCCCGCGGGTGATCAAGCCGCCGGCCGAGGAGGTCTACGCTTCGGTCGAGGCCCCGAAGGGCGAGCTCGGTTTCTACTGCGTCTCGAACGGGACGAACCGTCCGTATCGGATGCACGTCCGGCCGCCGTCGTTCATCAACCTGCAGGCGCTGCCGCGGCTCGCGAAGGGTCACCTCGTGAGCGACCTCGTCGCGCTGATCGGGACGGTCGACATCGTTCTCGGCGAGGTGGATCGGTGAAGAAGACGGAAGACGGAAGACGGGAGACGGAAGACGTGATGAGAGCTCGGAGCCCCCGTCTACCGTCTACCGTCTACCGTCTCCCGGCCCCGGAGCTGGAGCGGTGAAGTTCCTGACTCCCACCGTGCTGACCTACCTGAAGGTCCTGATCCTCGTCGCGGTCGTGCCGGCGATCGTGGGGTTCGTGATCGTGCTCGCCGAACGGCGCCTCATGGGGTTCATGCAGGTGCGCCTCGGGCCGAACCGGGTCGGGCCGAAGGGTCTCCTCCAGGGAGTCGCGGATCTCGTCAAGCTCGTGACCAAGGAAGACATCACGCCGTCGCAGGCGGAAAAGGCGGTCTACTTCCTCGCGCCCGTCCTCTCGGTCATCCCTGCGCTCACGGCGCTCGCGGTGATTCCGTTCGGCCCGCCCGTGCGCGTCGGGAAAGTGCTGATGCCTCTGTGGGTGGCCGCCGACGCCAACATCGGTCTCCTGTTCCTGCTCGCGATCACGTCGATCGGCGTGTACGGGATCATCCTGGGCGGCTGGGCGTCGAACAACAAGTACTCGCTGCTGGGCGGCCTGCGCTCGGCCGCGCAGCTCGTGTCCTACGAGGTGCCGATGGGACTCGCCCTCGTGTCGGTCCTCCTTATGACGCGGTCTCTCTCGATGGTCGAGATCGTGCAGCGTCAGGAAAGGCTGCACCTCTGGTTCGTCTTCCCGGGGCTGCTCGCGTTCTTCATCTACTTCGTGGCGGGCGTCGCGGAAACGAACCGCAATCCGTTCGACCTGCCCGAGGCGGAGTCGGAGCTCGTGTCGGGGTTCAATACCGAGTACTCCGGCGTCAAGTTCGCGTTCTTCTTCCTCGGGGAGTACGCCGCGATGATCGTGATCTCGTGCGTCGCCGTGACCGTGTTCTTCGGAGGGTGGTTGGCGCCGTTCCCCCACGTCGCCGCATTCAAGTTCCTTCAGGTGATCCCGCCGTTCGCATGGTTCCTGATCAAGGCGGGGCTGTTCCTCTTCGGCTACATCTGGTTCCGTTCGACGTTCCCGCGGTATCGCTTCGACCAGCTCATGGCGCTCGGCTGGAAGTGGATGATCCCGCTCTCGCTCGGGAACATCGTGGTCGTCGCGCTCGCGATCCTCGCGACGCCCGGCCGGAGCAACGGCATCTTCATCCTCTCCTACATCTATGGCGGTCTCTTCGTCGTGATGTACCTGCTCGCGAAGCTCCGGCAGAAACTCACGCGCCGCGAGCGGCTCGCGGCGATTCCGGCGTCGGCGGCGGAGTAGACGATGGCTCTCAAGAAGTGGCTCGATCGGCTGACGCTCCTCGACCTCTTCGACGGTCTCTCCGTGACCGGCCGGCACCTCTTCAAGAAGAAGGTGACGATCCAGTACCCCGAGCAGAAGAAGCTGCCTTCCGAACGCTTCCGGGGGATGTTCCGCCTGGACGAAGAGCGGTGCATCAAGTGCACGCTCTGCGCGATCGAGTGCCCGATCAACATCATCTACATCGACTGGCACAACGAGAAGAACCCCGAGGGCAAGTCCGTCAAGGTGCTGGACCGGTTCGACGTGGATTTGAAACGCTGCATGTTCTGCCAGCTCTGCGAGGAAGCCTGCCCGACCAACCCGAAGTCGATCTGGCTGACGACGAAGACGTACGAGATGGCGGCGTACGACCGGAACGACTCGCTCTACCTCGACATCCGGAAGCTGACCGACTGGCGCGCGGCGCCGAACGTCAAGCCCTTCACGGTGGTCGAACAGGGATGAGTCCGTCGCGCTTCGCTCGCTCGCGATCTGACTTCGCCACCGACGCTCGGCTCGGCACGCCGGCCTCGACCGAGCGTCTGGCCCGATGGACTGCGGCGGGTGCAGGCCCGCGGGGCCTGTCCCCGCGCCGATCGCTCGGCGCTCCCGCGGCACGCGGCTCCTCCCCTCGGTTACTTGGGGGAGACTCCGCGCGCCGCGAATCGAAGCCTCGGAGCAGGCAGCGTTGACGCCGGCCGAAGCCGTCCCGGGAGCCCTGCTGACGGGTTCGGCCGGATGGGCGTTCGTCGTCTTCGCGGCGTTCGCCCTCGGCACGGCGGTCGCCGTCGTGGTCGCGAGAAACCCGATCCACTCGGCGCTCTTCCTGCTCTCGTCCTTCCTCGTCGTCGCCTGCATCTTCATCCTTCAGAAGGCGGAGTTCGTCGGCGCCGTCCAGATCCTCGTCTACGCGGGCGGCGTCATGGTTCTCTTCCTCTTCGTGATCATGCTCGTTCACCAGCGGACCGTCCGCGAGGCGCTCACGTTCCAGCACCAGTGGGACGTCGCCCTGCTCTTCCTGGTGGCTTTTCTTCTCCCGTTCCTCTACGTGCTGTGGACCGAGCGGTTCCCGGCGGTGACGCCGAACCCGGACGCATTCCGCGCCGTGGGCGGCAAGATCGCCGGAAACACGGAGGCGGTCGCGTGGGCCCTCTACCGCGACTACCTGCTGCCGTTCGAGGTCGCGTCGGTCTTCCTGCTGGTGGCGATGATCGGTGCCGTGGTGCTCGGGAAGCGCTCGGCGGAGAAGGTGGATTAGTGGATCGGTTCGCGAAACGGGAAGCGCGAAACGGGAAACGGCTCCGGCCGTCGCCCGTCCTTTTCCGTTTTCCGTTTTCCGTTTTTCGGCTCGGGGATTTTCCGTCGTGACCATCACCATCAACCACTTCCTCGTGGTTTCCTTCCTCCTCTTCTCGATCGGGCTGTTCGGGGTCCTCGTGCGGAGGAACTTCCTGACGGTGCTGATGTCGGTCGAGCTGATGCTGAACGCCGTCAACCTGAACCTGATCGCGTTCTCGAGCCGTCTCTCGGACCTGACGGGTCAGGTTTTCTCGGTCTTTGTGATCACGATCGCGGCCGGCGAGGCGGCGATCGGCCTCGCGCTCACGATCTCTCTCTTCCGCCAGCGCCGGACGCTGAACGTGGAAGAGGCGAGCGCGATGCAGGGGTGACGGGCGTTGAGAGACCTCCTCTGGCTCGTTCCGCTCTTCCCGCTGGCGGGGTTCCTCGTCAACGGGATCGTCTATCTCGCCTCGCACCGCACCCGCGGGCTCGTGCTGGCGCACCCGATCGCCGATCAGCCGGCGGCCGAGTCGAGCCTCGAATCGGGGCACCCCCACGCCCACGAGCACCTCGAGACCCATCCGAAGTCCAAGACGCTCCACACCGCCGTGGGCGTCGGCTCGGTCGGGCTCTCCTGTCTTTTCGCGTTCGGCGCGATCTTCGACGTCGGCGTCCGCGCGCTCGCATCGGGGGCGCACCACGTCCTCACGCTCTACCGATGGATCCCGCTCGGGGTGAACCAGTCGACGGGGCAGGTTCCGGGGCCACCCGCAGAGTGGTTCGTGGACGTGGCGCTGCGCCTCGACTCGCTGTCGGCGCTCATGATCGCGTTCGTGACGTTCGTCGGTTTCCTCATCCACGTCTACTCGGTCGGCTACATGGGGCACGACCTCGGGTACGGCCGCTACTTCGCCTACCTGAACCTCTTCATGTTCTCGATGCTCGTTCTCGTGCTCGCCGACAACTTCCTGCTCCTGTTCGTGGGATGGGAGGGCGTCGGGCTCTGCTCGTACCTGCTGATCGGGTACGACTACCACAAGAAGTTCGCCGCCGACGCCGGCAAGAAGGCGTTCGTCGTGAACCGGATCGGCGACTTCGGTTTCATCCTCGGGATCTTCGGAATCTTCGCCCTCTTCGGGACCGTGGAATTTGGGAAGGTGTTCTCGGCCGCGGCGGCGAACCCGGCGCAGTACGCGCCGTACATGACGCTCGTGTGTCTCTGCCTCTTTCTCGGCGCGGTCGGCAAGTCGGCGCAGGTTCCCCTGCACGTCTGGCTTCCCGACGCGATGGCGGGACCCACCCCGGTGTCCGCCCTGATCCATGCGGCGACGATGGTGACCGCCGGCGTCTACATGGTCGCGCGCTGCAACGTGCTCTTCCGGCTCTCGCCGGACGCGCTTCTGGTCGTGGCCATCGTCGGCGGCTTCACGGCGCTCTTCGCGGCCACGATCGGCGTCGTTCAGAACGACATCAAGAAGGTCCTCGCGTACTCGACGGTCTCTCAGCTCGGCTATATGTTCCTCGCCTGCGGCGTGGGCGCCTTCGCGGCGGGCATGTTCCACGTCCTGACGCACGCGTTCTTCAAGGCGTGCCTCTTTCTGGGATCCGGCTCGGTGATCCACGCGCTCGCCGGGGAGCAGGATCTCCGCCGGATGGGCGGACTCGCGCGGCGGATCCCGGTGACGTACGTGACGTTCCTCGTGGCGACGCTCGCGATCGCCGGGATGCCCCTGCTCGCCGGTTTCTTCTCGAAGGACGCGATCCTGGCGGCGGTCTTCGAAGCGCATTTCCCCCGGGCGCCGTGGCTTCCGAAGCTGCTCTGGAGCGCCGCTCTCTTCACCGCGGGGCTCACGGCGTTCTACATGTTCCGGCTCGTCTCGCTCGCGTTCTACGGCCGGTTCCGCGGCACCCCCGAGCAGGAGGCGCACGTCCACGAGTCGCCCAGGTCGATGACGGTGCCGCTCGTGATCCTCGCCTTTCTTTCGATCGTCGGCGGCTGGATCGGGATCCCGATCATCCGGGGTGGAAACCGCATCGGCGAGTTCCTCGCGCCCGTCATTCCCGCGCTCGCGGGGGAGCACGCCGTCGAACACGAGGCTGCGATCTCGCTCGAGCTCGCGCTCATGGCGGCGTCGGTCGGCGCCGCGATGATCGGGCTCCTTCTCGCATGGCTGTGGTACGCGAAGGAAGAGGGCCGCGTGCCGGCAGCGCTCGCCGCGCGCTTCCCGCGCCTCTACCGGATGCTCGAGAACAAGTACTTCGTGGACGAGGCGTACGGAGCCGTGTTCGTGGAGGGGCTCGGCAAAGGCGGCGGCCGCTTCCTGTGGGAGGTGGACGCGAGCGTCGTCGACCTGATTCCGAACGGCACCGCCGCCGCCACGCGCGGTGCCGCCTGGCTTTCGCACGTGTTCGACGAGAACGTGGTCGACGGCGCCGTCAACGGCATGGCGGACGGGTTCCAGTCGGGGTGGCGCCTCGTCCGCCGCGCGCAGACGGGGCACGTCCAGAACTATGCGCTCGTCATGGGGGCCGGGCTCTTCTGCCTGGTCGCGGTGTACCTGATCTTCCGTTAATGAGGGCTGAATGCAACTGATGGGGCTGTGGATCCCGATCCTCTCGATCGTGACGTACATCCCGCTCGCGGGGGCGCTCGTCATCGTCTTCTTCCTCTCCCGGGAGAGAACGGGCGCGATCAAAACGCTCGCCACCGTGACCGTCGTCCTCGGGTTCGTCGCGTCGCTCCCGCTCTGGTTCCTGTTCGAGCGCGGGCACCCGGGCTACCAGTTCGTGGAGATGTTCCCGTGGATTCCCTCGCTCGGCGTGAACTACCACTTCGGGATCGACGGCATCTCGCTCGTCCTCATCCTGCTGACCACGCTGATGGGGATCATCGCGGTGGTGTGCTCGTACACCGCGATCCACGAGCGGCAGAAGGAGTACTACGTCCTCCTGCTCCTCCTGCAGACGTTCATGCTCGGGACCTTCTGTTCGCTCGACCTCTTCCTGTTCTACGTCTTCTGGGAGGTCATGCTCGTCCCGATGTACTTCCTGATCGGCGTGTGGGGAAGCGACCGCCGGCTCTACGCCGCGATCAAGTTCTTCCTGTACACGCTCGCGGGATCCGTGCTCATGCTGCTCGGCATCATCGCGCTCTACTTCTACAACACGACCGGCTTCCTCGGTTACAAGGGACTCGGCAACGCGCCCACGTTCTCGATCGAGAAGCTCACCGTCGTCGCCCAGGGCATGCCGGTCGAGCTCCAGATCTGGCTGTTCTTCGCGTTCTTCCTCGGGTTCGCGATCAAGGTCCCGATGTTCCCCTTCCACACGTGGCTGCCGGACGCTCACACCGAAGCGCCGACGGCGGGCTCCGTCATCCTCGCCGCCGTTCTCCTCAAGATGGGGACGTACGGCTTCGTCCGGTTTTCGCTTCCGATGTTCCCGGACGCGATCACGACTCCCTGGGTGCTCGGCCTCATGGTGACGCTCGCGATCGTGGGAATCGTCTACGGCGCGATGGTGACGCTCGTGCAGAAGGACATGAAGCGCCTGATTGCCTACTCGTCGGTCTCGCACCTCGGCTTCGTGATGCTCGGGGTGTTCGCGCTCAACATGGCCGGGATCCAGGGAGCAATGCTGCAGATGGTGAACCACGGGATCTCGACGGGGGCGCTCTTCCTTCTCGTCGGCATGGTCTACGAGCGGCGCCACACCCGCATGATCTCGGAATACGGTGGGCTCGCCCGGCAAATGCCGATTTACGCGACCTACTTCCTCATCATGGCGCTCTCGTCGATGGGGCTCCCTCTGTTGAACGGGTTCATCGGCGAGTTCACGATCCTCCAGGGCGCCTTCGCACGGAGCTTCTGGTGGGCGTTCTTCGCGGCGACGGGAATCGTGCTCGGGGCCGCGTACCTGCTGTGGCTCTATCAGCGCGTCTTCTTCGGAGAGATCACGAACCCGGCGAACGCGAACCTGCCGGACCTGACGCCGCGCGAGCAGGCGACGCTCGTTCCTCTCGTCGCCGCGGCGCTCTGGATCGGCCTCTATCCCAAGCCGATGTTCGACGTGCTTCGCGTGCCGTCCGAGAAGATCGTCGAGGCCGTCGGCGGGCGAACCGCGACCGAGCTGGCCTTCGCGCGCGAGCGATCGGACGTGCCGGTGCTGGCGGGCGAGCGGGTCGACGCTCCGGGAGGAGCGTCCTCGCGAGCGGGCGCGGCGCGGCCGTGAAGCTTTCCGCTTCGCAGTGGCTCCTGCTGTCGCCGGAACTTTTTCTCACGACGGCGGGCCTCGTGATCCTCGCGATTTCCGTCTTCTTCGACAAGGCGAAGGAGGAGTTTCTTGCCTTCCTGACGATCCTTGCGACGGCCGTCACGATCGGCCTCGTGCTCCTCGTCTCCGGCCAGCACGGGCACGAGAATCCGATCCTGGGCGGCATGTTCGTCGTCGACAACTTCGCGATCTTCTTCAAGCTGCTGATGCTCGTGTCCATCGTCCTGACCGCTCTCGCGTCGGTGCGATTCGTGGGGAGCGCGCCCTATCCGGGGGGCGAGTACTACGCACTGCTCCTCTTCACCGGCGTCGGAATGCTCTTCATGGTGTCGGGCAACAACCTCGTCTCGATCTACGTGGCGCTCGAGCTGATGGCGCTCTCGTCCTACATCCTCGCCGGGTACTTCAAGGGGGAGATCAAGAGCACGGAGGCGGCGCTCAAGTACTTCGTGCTCGGCGCGTTCTCCTCCGGGATCCTGCTGTACGGTCTGTCCCTCGTCTACGGAATGGCGGGACAGATGGGCCTTCCCGAGCTCGCGACGCTCCTGGCCGGAGCGGAAAAGTCGAACCTGCTTTCCGTGGGCATCCTGCTCATCCTCGCCGGCCTGCTCTTCAAGATCGCGGCCGTGCCCTTCCACGTCTGGGTTCCCGACGTCTACGAGGGGGCGCCGACGCCCGTAACCGCCTTCTTCTCGGTCGGCCCGAAACTCGCCGCTTACGCCATCCTGGCGCGGATCTTCTACGTCGCCTTCCCGAGGTTCCACGCGGACTGGTCGCTGATCGTCGCCGTCGTCTCCGCGGCCACGATGGTCGTCGGGAACGTCGCGGCCCTTCTCCAGTCGAACGTGAAACGGATGCTCGCGTACTCGTCCATCGCCCACGCCGGCTACGCGCTCCTCGGCGTCATCGGTTTCCGCACCGAGTTCGGCCTCTGGGGGATTCTCGTCTACCTCCTCGCGTACACCTTCATGAACTTCGGCGTGTTCGCGCTCGTCGTGTTCCTCGAGACGAAGGGTTACGCCGCGGAGTCCATTTCCGACTTCAACGGTCTCGCCCGGAGGAACATGACCGCCGCGGTCGTGATGCTCGTCTTTCTGCTCTCGCTCGCCGGCATCCCGCCGACGGCCGGTTTCATCGGGAAGTATTACCTCTTCAGCGCGGCAATGAAGGCCGGCTATGCGTGGCTCGCGGTGCTCGCGGTGCTGATGTCGGCGGTGTCGATCTTCTATTACTTCCGGATCGCCGCCGCGATGTTCTTCTCGGAAGGGGAGGGCGCGCCGATGCGCAGCTCCTACGCCCTGACGACTGCGGTCATGATCTGCGCGGTCGCGACGGTCATGATCGGAATCGTGCCGCAGCCGATCGTCGAGGTGCTGCGGGCGTGCGTGATCAAGACGCCGTAAGACGGGAAACGGAAAACGGAAAACGGGAAACGAGCCGGGAGCCCTCCGTTTTTCGTTTCTCGTTTTCCGTTTCCCGAGCCTGGTCGTGATCGAGAAGGAGCCCCGCTACCGGATCGTCGCCCGGGCCTCCGCGGCAGGCATCCTCTTTCCGCTGTCGATCGTGGCCGGGTACCTGCTCGGTCGATGGATCGGCCGCGCGCTCGGCGCCGGCGAGTGGCCGGCGTTCCTGGGCGCCGCGCTCGGAGTGGCGGCGGGATTCTGGAACCTGTATCGACTGCTGCGCGGCCTGGAGGAGCCGGACGCCCGGAAGTGAGCGCGAACGACGCGATCCTCCGTCGCATCCGGGTCCGGTCCGTGGCCATCGCCGGGGCCGGCGCGCTCGGCGCGCTCTTCTTCGGATGGCGCGCGGCGGTCTCCTTGACAATCGCCGCGGCCGTCGTTATTTTCAGCTTTCTCGTTCTCGAGAAGCTGACCGAGCGT
>DASUAD010000204.1:0-6331 GCA_035763965.1 Thermoanaerobaculia bacterium
GTCCGGATCGAGCCGCAGTCCCCCGAGCACCTGACCCATTCCACCGAAGAAGACGACGGGACCGGAATCCCCTTCGGAGAGGATGTTCCTGGGATACCCCGCATCGCACACGATCGCATCGGGGCGGACGGAGCGCAGCGAAAAGCGCGCCGAGGAAAGGCTCGCCGCGGCGACGACGAAATCGGCCTCACGCAGAAACTCCTCCGGTTCGGTCGAAATCGACACGGCCGTTCCGCTCGAGGCGAGCGAGCGCTGCAGCCTCCGCAGGCGATGGGCGTTCCGGGCGCAGAGCAGAAGACGGCCGGCGCGGGGGAGGAGATACCGTGCGCAGCCGGAGCCGACGTCCCCGGTCGCTCCCAGAATGAGGACGCGCTGTGACCGCAGCGCCCGGCCCGCGAGGGCCGCCGCGCGCTCGACCGCCTTCACGATGTAGGCGACCGTCAGAGTGTTCCCCGTCGTGAAAGCCACCTCGTCGTGATTCGGCAGGAGGTCGACCTTCCCTTCGAGAACGATCGAGCTGAAACCGCCGAGCGCCGCGACCGACGCGCCTTCCCGGCCGGCGTAGCTGGCGGCCTCCCGGATCCGGTGGATCTTTTCCCGCGTGGATCCGTCCTCGAGCCGGTCCGGCGAGAGAAAGGCTTCCACGTACACGCCCTGCGCACGGGACCCGTCGCGCGAGAAGACGGTGACGCGGCAGACGGTGCGGGGAGGAAGGAAGGGCACGATCTCGCGGACGTCTCGGGTCGAGATGGGACCGCGGTCCGCCCCCCTCAGCGACTGGACCACCGCCGCGGTCTTTTCCCAGCTGTCGAGGTGCCCGATCAGTGCGAATCGTGCTTTCGCCGGGCGGCCATGCACCGTGATGGCGGGCGTGCTCAAACCGGGAGCCGCGCGATCCACTGGAGTGTTTCCTCTCCCGGGAGGCCGACCCGGTCGAGCGACTTCAGGTAGAGATTGAGGGCCGCGCCGCGGAGACGGACGATGTCGAGGCTCACTTCCGGCAGGGAAGGCTTGATACAGGTCTTCCCGCACAGCTCGCAGTCCCCCCGGATGTCCTCGCGCGCCACCATCTCCGCGAGGACGGACATCACGTCTTCGTGAACGCCCGCGATCGTGCGCTCGAGTCCAGAGGGATCGCGATCGAACATCTCCTGCAGGAGCTTGATGGCATGCTCGAGGTGCTCGGTCTCTTCGGCGGCGATCGCCTTGTATGCCTTCCCCAGCTTGCCCGGGGCCACGCGCGCGACGGCGCCGTACATCGAGACCGCGAAGGACTCCAGCATCAGCTCCTGAATGACCAGGCAGGCGGTGAAGTCGCCGCGTCCGGCGCTCTCGACGAATGCCGACCGGATCCTCTTCCAGTAAGGGGCGTTCAGATTCACCGTCACGGGGACGCCCATCTCCTGACCGAGGCGCTGAAAGGCGCGGGCGTGCCCCTTCTCGATCAGTGCGTGCTCGAGCGCGTCGATCTTGTCCTCGGCATCCTCGTAGAGATCGACCAGGCTCGCGAAATTCATCATCCCGATCAGCTCTCCTGTGGCGGACTGGGACAGGATGCTTGCCCAGACCCGCTGTGCCTCGGCGCTCGCTTCCCACGGACTGCTGGCGGCTGCTTCCACGTCCCCTCCTCGGCTCCGATGAGTCGGTCTTGCCTGAAGTGATGTAGTCAACTATAACACTAGCTCACATGGCAAGCTCTTTTTTGAAAGGCGCGGGAGGCGGGTTCAGGGCAGGGAGAACTAGCTTGATTTCAAGTACTTGACCGTCTGGTAGAGTCCGCGCATGAAACTCATCGAAACGATCGTTCCCGGCTCACTCCTCGTTACCTTGGGAAGCCTCGGCGTGCTGCTCGCGTCCTGCCGGACCGCACCGCCGTCGCCCCAGGCCGCACCGGCCGAGCCCGCGCCGGTGGCCGCGCCGGCCGCTCCGTCCGCGCGCGACGCCGCGCTCGCCCAAGTCGCACGGCTCACCGCCATCGCGGACCAGGATCCGTTGCTCGCGGCCTGGACCGGACCGTACGGCGGCGTGCCGCCGTGGGACAAAGTGAACGTCGCCGGCTTCGGAAAGGCGTTCGAGACCGGCCTCGCGCTCCTGCTCGCCGAGGTCGACGTGGTCGCCGAAAATTCCGAGCCTCCGACCTTCGAGAACACGTTCGTGCCGCTCGAGGACGCCGGCCGCCATTCCGATCGTGCTCAGACTCTGTTCTCGATCCTGACGAACAACCTGAGCACGCCCGAGGCCCAGGCCGTCGACAAGGAGTGGTCACCGAAGATCGCCGCCGCCTACGACAAGATCGCGTTCAACCCGAAGTTGTTCGCGCGGGTCGAGGCGATCAACGCGGGAAACGCGAATCTCGACCCCGAACAGCGCCGGCTCGTCGAGCTGACCTATGACCGTTTCGTTCGCGCGGGCGCGAAGCTGTCGCCCGACGACAAGGCGAAGGTCGGGAAGATCAACGAGGAGCTCGCGGAGCTGTTCACCGACTTCGGCAACAAGGTGCTGGCCGACGAGAACACCTGGACCGTGCTCGAGTCGAAGAAGGACCTCGCGGGTCTGTCGCCGTCGCTGATCGCGACGTACAAGGCGGCGGCCGACGAGCGCAAGCTCACGGGCAAGTGGGCGGTGGTCAACACGCGGTCGAGCGTCGATCCGTTCCTGGCGTCCTCGTCGCGCCGCGACCTTCGAGAGAAGGTCTGGAAGGCGTTCAAGGACCGCGGAGACAACGGCGGGGAGAACGACACCAACGCGGTCATCGCGCGCATCGTCAAGCTGCGCGCCGATCGCGCGAAGCTCCTGGGCTTCCCGACGCACGCCCACTGGCGCATGGCGGACACAATGGCGAAGGACCCCGAGAAGGCGAAGGACCTCATGATGCGCGTGTGGCCCGCGGCGGTCGCGCGCGTCGCCGAAGAGGTCAAGGACATGGAGAGGCTGGCGCGGCGCGACGGGATCAAAGTATTCGAGCCGTGGGACTACCTGTACTACGCCGAGAAAGTCCGCAAGGCGAAATACGACCTCGACCAGGACGAGTTGACGCCGTACTTCGAGCTCGACAACATGATCGCCGGCTCGTTCGAGATGGCCGGGCAGCTGTACGGCCTGACGTTCACCGAGATCACGGGAAGCGTGCCGGTCTTCCTCGAAGGCGTCCGCGTCTGGGAGGTCAAGGACAAGACGAGCGGCGCCCACGTCGGGCTCTTCTACGGCGACTACTTCGCGCGCCAGGGCAAGCGGTCGGGCGCGTGGGCCTCGGGCTACCGGGGACATGAGACTTTTACCGGCAAGACAATCACCCCCATCACCTCGAACAACAACAACTTCGTGAAGGGCGGCGCGGGCGAGCCGGTGCTGATCTCGCTCGACGACGCGGAGACGCTGTTCCACGAGTTCGGACACGCGATCCACAGTCTCGTCTCCGAGGTGAACTATCCCGGCCTCTCGACGACGCCGCGCGACTTCGTCGAGTACCCGTCGCAGGTCCACGAGATGTGGGTCCTGACGCGGCCGATCCTCGACAAGTTCGCCAAGCACTACAAGACCGGCAAGCCGATGCCGGACGCGCTCGTCAAGAAGGTCGACGCGTCGAGCAAGTTCAACCAGGGTTACCAGACGGTCGAGTACCTGTCGTCGGCGATCGTCGACATGGAGCTGCACACGAAGCCCGACGGCGTGGTCGATCCGGATCCGTTCGAGCGCGAGACCCTGCAGAAGATCGGAGCCCCGAAGGAGGTTGCCATGCGGCACCGCCTGCCGCAGTTCAACCACCTCTTCACCAGCGATTCGTACTCGGCCGGCTACTACAGCTATCTATGGTCCGAGGTCATGGACGCCGATACTCGCGAGGCGTTCGTCGAGGCGGGCAACCTGTTCGATCCGACCGTTGCCGGCAAGATGCGCAAGTTCATCCTCGCGCCGGGGAATTCGACGGATCGGGCGGAGGCCTACCGGCAGTTCCGCGGCCGCGATCCCGACGTCACGGCACTGCTGAAGAAGCGCGGTTTCCCGACGATGTGATCACGCGGGGTCAGCTCAGCCATGCGGCGGACTCCACCATCAACGCCGAGTACGGCTCTCGCGGGGTCATCTTCGCCGGTTCCGTAATGCTCCCGACCGTCGTGCGGACATATGCTCTGCCGAACGACGAGGAGGTGTCCGATGGCTGACAAGACGCGGCGTGTCGATTACTACTACGTAACCGTCCCGGATCGCCCCGGCGAGGGGAAGAGGGTGCTTTCCGCACTCAAGGAGAGCAATGTCAATCTCCTCGCTTATCTCGGATTCCCGAGCGGACGCGGGAAGTCTCAGCTCGACCTCATTCCGGAAGACGCGGGGGCGCTCAAGAAGGCAGCCAAGAAAGCAGGAATTCAGCTCTCGGACGCCAGGAAGGCATTCCTGATTCAAGGTGACGATCGTGCCGGCGCCGTGGCGGACGCGGTTGCAAAGCTCGCTGACGCCGGCGTCAACGTGACCGCGGCTGCGGCGACGTGCGCAGCAGGGAAGTACGGCCTCGTCATCTGGGTCCGGCCGGCCGACTACGGACGGGCGGCCCGAGCGCTGGGAGCCTAGGGGGCAGAGCCAGCCGGGCTGACGGCCGGCGCGGCGGTGAGACGGCTCGAACGCGATCGAGATCGCGCGACGGTTCGACCATGGCCCGGTACACGACCGGCGTCTTCTACCATCCGTCGTTCTCCCGGCGGAGCTACCTGACGGTCGGAGCCCGGCTGGCCGACTTTCCGGCGGCGCTGGACGAGATCCTGAAGAACGACCGCGTGCGGCTGTGCGAACCCGAGCCCGTGTCCACTCGGTTGCTGCTGAAGGTCCACACTGCTGACCTCCTGGAGCGCGTGGAGAGGGAACCTCTTTGCTCCACGGCCCGGCACTCGGCGGGGGGTGTCGTGAGCGCCGGCGAGAAGATCGCGAGCGGCGAGATCGCCAACGCCTTCGCTTTCATCGGCGCGGGAGGACACCACGCGGGGAAGGCGGAATTCGGAGGCTTCTGCTGCTTCAACGACGTGGCTCTCTGCATCGTGAACCTGCGGGAAAGATCCAGCCTCGGGCGTTTCGCGATCGTCGATACGGACGCACACCACGCCGACGGTACCCGTGAAATCTTCCGTGCCGATCCCGATGTCCTCCACATCTGCTTCTGCGCCACGGATTACGAGTCCGCGGACGACACGAAAGTCGACGTGGCCTGTCCAACTCCCTGGGAGGGCGGCAACCGCGGACGATCCATGAACGAGGCGTACTTCGATCTGGTCTCGAGCAACGTTCCCGACCGGGTCAGGCGCTTTCGGCCCGATCTCCTGTTCTGGTACTTCGGCTTCGATACTCATCAGGGGGACTACGGAGACATCGGCCTTTCAGGACCCTGTTACTGGAACATCGCCGACCTGATGATCAACCTGGCCGGCGAAGTGTGTGGGGGAAAGCTGGAGGTCGTCCTCGGGGGAGGTTCTCAACAGCGACTCGCCACGTATCTGATTCCGCCGATCATCGAGAGGCTGGCTCGCCAGGATCTTTGAAGGTCGGCTCGCCTTCCGACGCCGCGTAGCAGCCTGAGCTCACGGCAGACGAGAGGCAGGAGCTTGCCGAGGGCGGCGCGGTCACCGTTTCACCAGGCAGCAGCGGAATCGCCTGACTCGTTTCCTCGTCGGTCGTAGGTCGATCCGTTCCCGGCGGCTCCCTGAGTTCAGAGAATGATTCGGGTTGCTCAGAGAATCTGGGCGTTCTTGGGTCATAAGGACGGACGTCAAGGAGGATCCCCAGACGACGAACGTCCTGAAGCTCGTCGCCGCGATCGGATTGCTCTCGCTGTCATCCGCCGCCCGGGGTGCGACCGATCCGTTGAGCCATGTGAATCCGCTTCCCCCGTCGCTGGAACAGAAGGTGGAGAACGTCACCTGCGATCTGAGGTCCAGGGGATACGAGGTCGAACGCGGCTTCTGGACCCTGTGGGGAACCGAGCCGTGCAAGTGGGCGATCAAGACGATCGGCAACTGCTACGGAAACAACCCCACTTCGCCGTACATCGTCCCCATGGTCCCGTCCTGGCCGGACGAGTTCGTGGACCAGAAGCTGCACCTCGCGTTCGGACCGGTCCGGCGCGGTTACTCGGCGACGTACCGGCTCGGCGATAGAGAAGCGCTCGTCGTGGTGGCGCAGCGGAAACTGGGCCTGGAAGACTGTGCCGATGGAGAAAGCTGGCCGGCCGAAGAATGTTCCGATGTATAAGGATCCCGATCCGACGGGGAAAATGGAAGCTCCGGTCCAGATGAACGACCCGGTGAGGATGACCTGGCTGCGTATCTTCTTGAAAGTCGTTTCAGTT
>DASUAD010000205.1:0-5184 GCA_035763965.1 Thermoanaerobaculia bacterium
CTTCCACGAAGCCTCGCGGAGTTGTTTTTCCTTTTCGGCGAGATCGGCCTCGCCCTGCTGGGCAAGCGTCTCCCTCTCCTTCTTCTTCATCGAAGCTCCATCTCCGATTCCCGGGTGATGAAACGCGTCTTCAGTCCGATCTTGTCGGCCGCCAGGCCGAGCGCCTCTTTCGCAGTGGCGAGGTCGACCCCCTCCATCTCATAGAGGACGCGACCCGGCTTCACGACGGCGACCCAGCCCTCCGGCGGACCTTTCCCCTTGCCCATGCGCGTCTCGGCCGGCTTCTTGGTGTACGGCTTGTCCGGGAAGATCCGGATCCAGATCTTCCCTCCGCGCTTGACCGCGCGCGTCATCGCGATCCGGGCGGCCTCGATCTGCCGCGCCGTCACCCAGCCGGGCTCCAGCACCTGCAGGCCCGTATCGCCGAACGCGAGGCTGCCGCCACGGTGCGCCTTGCCCCGCATCCGACCCCGCTGCTGCTTGCGGTACTTGACCTTGGATGGCATCAACATGGACTAGCTCGTTTCCCGTTTTCCGTTTCCCGTTTTCCGGCTCACGCGGTCTTCCGCCGGTTCTTCGCCTTGTGCTGCTCGCCGCGGTAAATCCAGACCTTCACGCCGATCTTCCCGTAGGTCGTGTTCGCCTCGGCGAAGCCGTAGTCGATGTCGGCCTTCAGCGTGTGCAGCGGAAGCCGTCCCTCCTGGTACCACTCCGCGCGCGCGATCTCGGCTCCGTTCAGCCTCCCCGCGCAGCGGATCTTGATCCCCTGCGCTCCGAACCGGAACGCGGACTCGATGCCCTTCTTCATCGCGCGCCGGAACGCAACCCGGCGTTCGAGCTGCAGCGCGATCGACTCGGCGACGAGCTGGGCGTCGGTCTCCGGCCGCTGGATCTCGATGATGTTGATGTGGACTTCGCCCTTCATGCGCTTCTGGAGCTCGTCGCGCAGCCTGTCCACCTCGGCACCGCGCTTCCCGATGATGATCCCCGGTCGCGACGTCTGGATGTTGACCTTCAGCTTGTTCGCGAAACGCTCGATGTCGATTTCCGAGACGCCGGCGTGCGACAGGCGCCCCTTCAACTCCTTGCGGAGCTTCAGGTCCTCGTGCAGGTAGGTCTGGTAGTCCTTCGACGAGAACCAGCGCGAGTGCCAGGTCCGGTTGAAGCCCAGGCGGAAGCCGTACGGGTGAACTTTCTGTCCCATGGTTACCTCGATTTCTCCTGGCTCTCGTCGGACACTTCGATCGTCAGGTGACTCTTGCGGTGGAGGACGCGATAGGCCCGACCCATCGGCGCGGGCCGGACCCGCTTGTCCTGCGGCCCCTTGTCCACGAAGATCCGAGCGACCACGAGCTCGTCCACGTCGAGGTGCGCTTCCTTCTGTTCGGCGTTGGCGACGGCCGAACGAAGCGTCTTCTCGATGTCCCGGGCCGCGACCTTCGGCGTGTGGCGCAGGATCGCCAGCGCATCGTTGACGGACTTGCCGCGCACGAGGTCGGCGACGAGGCGGGCTTTCTGCGCGGAGCCCTTGCGGTAGCGGAGGGTCGCCTTCGCCTTCATGCGGGGGTTCCCTTCGCCGGCGCCGCGGCCGGGGCCGCTCCCGGCGCAGCCGGCGCGGCTGGAGCCGGCGGGGCGCCCGGCGCTCCCGGCGGGCCGCCGAGCTTCGCGCCCACCTCGGCCTTCTTGCCACCATGGCCCTTGAAAATGCGCGTCGGCGCGAACTCGCCGAGCTTGTGACCGACCATGTTCTCCGCGATGTACACGGGAATGAACTTGCGTCCATTGTGTACGGCGATCGTGTGCCCGACCATGTCCGGGACGATGGTCGAGCGCCGCGACCACGTCTTGATCACCTTGCGCTCGCGGGTCGCGTTCAGGCTCGCCACCTTCTTGACGAGGTGGTCGTCCACGAACGCGCCCTTCTTGATCGATCGCGCCATTCTTTTCTCTCTCGCTCTCTGGAACCGACTAGGCCTTCGCCTTGCGGCGGCGGACGATGAACGGATCGGTCCGCTTGTTGTTTCTGGTCTTCGTCCCCTTCGTCTTCCAGCCCCACGGCGACGTGGGGTGGCGCCCGCCGGACGTCTTGCCCTCGCCGCCGCCCATCGGGTGGTCGACCGGGTTCATCGCGACGCCGCGGACGTGCGGCCGGCGTCCGATCCAGCGATTGCGTCCGGCCTTGCCGACCGACACGTTCTCGTGCTCGATGTTGCCGACCTGCCCGATCGTCGCGTAGCACTCGATGTGGACCTCGCGGACCTCGCCCGAAGGCAGGCGCACCTGCGCGTAGCTTCCTTCCTTGGCCATGAGCTGGGCCGCCGCGCCGGCGGACCTCACCAGCTGTCCGCCCCGTCCCCGCTTCAGTTCGATGTTGTGGATCGTCGTGCCGAGCGGGATGCCGCGCAGCGGCAGCGCATTGCCGGGCAGGATGTCCGCGGTCGGCCCCGCGAGGACCTGCGCTCCGACGGCCAGTCCGTTCGGCGCGAGGATGTAACGCTTCTCTCCGTCGGCGTAGTGAAGGAGCGCGATCCGCGCCGTGCGGTTCGGGTCGTATTCGATCGTCGCGACGCGCGCCGGCACCCCCATCTTGTCGCGCCGGAAATCGATGATCCGATAGAGCCGCTTGTGTCCTCCCCCCATGAACCGGGAGGTCACGCGCCCCTGGCTGTTCCGACCACCGGTGCCGCGCAGCCCGACCGTGAGCGACTTCTCGGGACGCGCGGAGGAAATCTCCTCGAACGTGAGCGACGTCTGGAAACGCCGGCCCGCCGAGGTCGGGTTGAACTTCTTCACCGCCATCGCTACACCCCTTCGAAGAACTCGATCGGCTTTTCGCCCTTCGCCAACCGAACGTATGCCTTCTTCCAGGCCTTCCGCTGGCCGAGAAAGCGGCCCATCCGCTTCCACTTACCTTCGCGGTTCGCGACCCGCACGTCGGCGACCTTGACTCCGAAGAGCTTCTCGACCGCGCGCGCGACCTCGATCTTGTTCGCGCCACGGGCCACCTCGAAGCAGACCGTGTTCGTCGCCTCTTTCAAACGCGTGGCCTTCTCCGTGATCAGTGGACGCCGGATGATGCGCTGCGGATCCATCACTCGCCTCCGAGCGTCGCGACGACGCGTGAGAACGCATCCTTCGAGACGACGACGGTCCCGTGGCTCATCACGTCGTAAACGTTGATGGCGAGCGGGTCCACCAGCTTCCACTCCGAGACGTTCGCCGACGCCCGGGCGAAGTTCTCGTTGTCCCGCGAAGCGACGAAGAGCGCTTTCCCGGAGATCCCGAGCCCCTCGATCGCGGCCTTCAGGTCCTTCGTCCGGTGGCTCTCGAGGTCCAGGCCCTCGAGCACGACGAGCCGCTCTTCCCGGACGCGGCGCGAGAGGGCCGCCTTGAGGGCGTTCTTCTTCTCACCCGCCGAGAGCTTCTGGTCGTACGAGCGGAGCACCGGTCCGTGCGCCGTTCCTCCATGGCGATGGATCGGCGGGCGGCTGCCCCCCTGGCGCGCGCGTCCCGTCCCCTTCTGCTTGAAGGGTTTCCGGCCGCTGCCGGAGACTTCCGAGCGGGTCTTCGTCTTGTGCGTACCGCGGCGCTGGCCGGCCTGGTACGCCTTGACCGCCTCCCACACGAGGTGGCTCCGGAAGGGATACTCAAAGACGGCCGAGGGGAGCTCGACCTCCCCCACGCGCTCCTTTTTCCAGTTCACGACGGGCAGAGTCGCCATGTCCGTCACTCCGGCTTCGCGAAAGTCGAGCGCACGATCTTGACGAGCGCTCGCCGCGCGCCCGGCACCGGGCCGCGCAGGTAGATCAGGTTCTTTTCGGGATCGACGCGCTCGACGACCAGGTTCTTCGCGGTCGCCTGGCGCCCGCCGAGCCGCCCCGAGGACCGGGTGCCCGGCAGCACGCGCGAGGGAAACGCCGAGGCGCCGATCGAACCGGGCGCGCGGTGGAACATGGAGCCGTGGGTCGCGCCGCCGCCCCGGAAGTGATGCCGTCTCACCACCCCGGCGAAGCCCTTGCCCTTCGACACGCCGATCACGTCGACCCGGTCCTTCTCCTTGAACGCGTCACAGAGGACCTTGTCGCCCGGTTTGGGCTCGTCCCCGCCGTCCCACTCGACTTCCGCGACGTTGCGCATCGGCGCCACGCCCGCGCGGTCGAAATGCCCCTTGCGGGAGCGGTTCGCCCGCCGGTCCGGGCGCGCCTCCACGAGGCCGATCTGGATGGCGTCGTAGCCGTCTTTGTCGGCCGTCTTCTTCTGGACGACGAGGCAGGGCCCGGCCTCGACGACCGTCACGGGCACCATCGTGCCGTCGGTCGCGAAGATCTGGGTCATGCCCACCTTTCTGCCGAGTATTCCGTGTACTGCCATGCTCACTTCGCTCGCCGGAAGACGGAAGACGGAAGACGGAAGACGTGCTTCCCTTCCTGTCTGTGTCTTCCCATTCGCTCGTCTCCTCCTCGTCTCCCGTCTGCCGTCTACCGTCTACCGCTATTTCCCGAACGCCTTGATCTCGACGTCGACCCCGACCGGAAGCTCGAGCTTCATCAGGGCGTCGACGGTCTGCGACGTCGGCTCCAGGATGTCGAGAAGGCGCTTGTGCGTGCGCATCTCGAACTGCTCGCGCGACTTCTTGTCGATGTGCGGCGAGCGGTTGACCGTGTAGCGGGAGACGGCCGTGGGCAGGGGGATCGGGCCCGCGATCTTCGCGCCCGTGCGCCGCGCGGTGTCGACGATCTCCGACGCCGACTGGTCGAGGATGCGGTAGTCGAACGCCTTCAGGCGGATTCGGATCTTGTCGTTCTTCACAGCTCGCTACCGCTCGCTCGGAACACGGGACTCGGGACACGGAACGCGTGTCCGCCAACCCTGTTTCGCCTCGTCATCTCCACCGATCCTCCTCGTGTTCCGTGTTCCGTGTTCTGTGTTCCGGCTATTCGAGAATTTCGGTAATCGTCCCGGCGCCCACCGTGCGTCCGCCCTCCCGGATGGCGAACCGCAGCCCCTTCTCCATGGCGATCGGCGTGATCAGGTTGATCTCCAGAGACACCGTGTCCCCCGGGACGACCATCTCGACACCGGCCGGCAGCGCCGCCACACCCGTCACGTCGGTCGTCCGGAAGAAGAACTGTGGCCGATACCCCGAGAAAAACGGCGTGTGCCGGCCCCCCTCCTCCTTGGTCA
>DASUAD010000206.1:0-3397 GCA_035763965.1 Thermoanaerobaculia bacterium
GATCCGTCCGCGATCGGAGTTCGCGACGCGTCGCAACTGGGGACTTCAGAGCCGCGACCTGCGAACGTTCTCCGTCCGCCTGGCCGCCGAGGGCCTTCCCGTCGTTTCCGGCCAGACGTTCGTCGTCGAGGCGGCCGCGAACTAGAACCGATGAACCCGATCGAGGTGGAGAACCTCACGAAGAGGTTCGAAGGCCTGATTGCGGACGACGCCGTCACGTTCGCCGTGCGGCCGGGCGAGACGTACGGCCTGCTCGGACCGAACGGCGCGGGGAAAACGACGCTCGTCCGGATGCTGACGACCCTGTTGCCGCCCACCTCCGGATCGGCGCGTGTCGCCGGATACGACGTCGTCCGCGAAAAGCAGAACGTGCGCGCCTCCATCGGGACGGTCTCGCAGGCCGAGACGACCGACGAGAACCTCACGGTCGAGGAGAACCTCTCGGTGCAGGGGAAGATGTATGGCCTCTGGGGTCGGCGCCTGTCCGAGATGATCGCGCGGCGCCTGACCCAGGTCGGCCTCTGGGAGCGGCGCAACCAGATCGCGAAGGCGCTGTCGGGCGGTATGCGGCGGCGCCTCGAAATCGCGCGCGGGGTCCTTCACTCTCCACAGATCCTCTTTCTCGACGAGCCGACGACGGGTCTCGACCCGCAGAGCCGTCGCGCGGCATGGGACATGCTCGGCGAGCTCAAAGCGCGCGACGACGCTCTCGCGATCGTACTCACGACTCACGCGATGGACGAGGCGAACGTTCTCTGCGATCGGGTCGCGATCATGGACCGCGGAAAGATCCTGTGCGAGGACGCTCCCGAGGCGCTCAAGCGGAGTCTCCCGACGGGGGAACGCGTCGAGCTCGAGACCGACCGGCCGATCGAGTCCCGCGACCGCGACTCGATCCTCGCGCTCGGCGCCGTCAACTGGCGCGCGCCCGCCCCGACACTCGCGCAGTTCGAGGCGCGGCCTGGAGAGGGAGTGGGCCGTCGGGCGGCCGGTCTCGTGGAGGAACGCGGATACCGAATCCTGCACCTCACGATCGCACCGGTCACGCTGGAGGACGTGTTCTTCGCATACACGGGCCGCGCGCTCCGGGAAAGCACGTGAGAGTCGAGTGAGCGGCCGGGCGGAGACGGCGGGACGCGCACCGGGAGTCGCGGGGGAAAGAGTCCGCGCGATCGTGCGGGGGCCGCGCCTCGCAATCCTCGGCATCCTCGCGATCTGCCAGCGAGCGTATCTGACCCTCTGGCGCCAGCCGGTCCTGATCGTCTCGACGATGCTCTTCCCCGTCGTCTATCTCCTCGTTCTCGGCAACGCGCTGAACCGAAACCTCGTCAACATTCCCATCGCCGTCGTCGACGAAGCGGGCAATTCCCTCGCGGCGGAGTGCCGGCGTGGCGTGCTCGCGCTCGAGACCGGCCGCAATCTCGTCGTCGCCGCTTTTCCGGCGGATCGTGACGAGGCGCTCCGCGACTTGAGGCACGGGCGCTATCGCGGCGTGTGGGTCCTGCCGTACGGCCTCTCGGCAAGAGGACCGACGCCCGCATTCATCGGTGACAACACCGATCGGTTTTCGTACGAGACGGTGGAAGCGGCGCTCGCCGACGTCTGGCGGGAGACCACGGGCGCGCGACGGACGTCCGCGGACCCGGCGCGACTCGAAGCGTATCCGTACCTCGACTACCTGACGTACCTCGGTCCGGCGGTCGTCTGCCTGGCGATCTTCATGGGCTCCATGGTCGCGGGAGGACTGCAGGTGATCGAAGATCGGATGTACGGCTACCACGAGGGCTATCTCGTGACCCCCGTTTCGACCGGCGCGATCGTCGCCGGCCACATGCTGGCGGGAACGCTCGTCGCCGGCCTCGCCGGCGCGCTCGTGCTCGTCGTCATCATGCTGTTCACGCCGCTCCCGATGACGACGCCCGAGGCGCTCGGCGGCGGGCTCGTCACCGTCTTTCTGACGGCGCTCGCCATCTCCGCGCTCTGGTTTCTGCTCTTCGCGCGTGCCCGCAAGACGAGCGTGCTTCGCGGGATGTTCGGGATCATCAACGTGCTCGTCTTCTTCCCGTCCGGCGCGCTCTACCCGGTCGAGTCTTATCCGAAGTGGCTGCGCGTGATCTCGGACGCGGACCCTCTCACCTACGGCGTCGTCGCATTGCGCGACCTCCTCCTTCGCGGCGCGCCGCTCGAGAGCTGCTACGCGGAGTGGTTGTTCCTGCTGACCTTCTCGCTCGTGTGCGGGGTTCTGACCCAGGTGCTGTTCCGGCGGGAGGTGTAGGAGGGGTCAGGTCTCCACTTGCCACTTTGCTCCGCAAAGTGGCAAGACCACCGAGGCAAATCGGGCATCCCGTCGATCAGTGAAGACCTGACCCCGCTATCCCTAAACCGCGCGCAGGTGGTTCTCGAATTCCTCGGGGTGGGAAGCCCGGGCACGCGCTTCCTCCACCTCGACGAGTCCTTCCCGCGCGAGGCGCGCGAGGGACTCCTCGAGCGTGATCGAGCCCTGCTTCTTGGTGAGCGCGATTTCCTGATGAAGGTGCTGAAGCGCGTTCTTGCGAATGTGCTGGCGCGTTCCGTAGCTCACGATCAGGAGCTCGGCGGCCGCGACTCTTCCGCCCCCTTTCTTCGGAAGCAGAGTCTGTGTCAGGACCCCGGCAAGGGCCATCGAGAGCTCCTGACGGATCGTGTTCTGCCGCTCGGAGGGAAACGAGTCCGCGATGCGGGAAACGGCCGAGGCGATGTCGGTCGTGTGCACCGTGGTGAAGACCAGGTGTCCGGTTTCGGCCGCGGCGAGCGCGATGCGCATCGTCTCGGGATCGCGCATCTCGCCGACGACGAGAACATCGGGCGCCTGTCGCATCGCCGAGCGGAGCGCCGAGGGGAAGTCCGGCGCGTCGACGCCGACCTCGACCTGCTCGACGAGGCTCGATCGGTGCGGGTGCTCGTACTCGATCGGGTCTTCGATCGTCACGATGTGGCGCGCGTCGCGCCGGTTGATCTCTTCGACGAGAGCCGCGAGAGTCGTCGTCTTGCCCGAGCCGGTCGGGCCCCCGACGAGGACCAGCCCCCGCGGCAGTCGTGTGAGCGCCTCGACTCCCGCCGGCAGGCCGAGCGAGGCGAGACGCGGCGGCTCGGTCGGCAGAGCGCGGATCGTCGCTGCGGATCGCCCGCGCTCGCGATGGAGGTTGATCCGGAAACGGCCGGTTCCACGCAGCGAGAAGGAGAGGTCGGCCACCGAATCACGGGCATAAGCGGTTCGGCCGCGCGCAGAGAGCGCCGGGAGAACCGCCTCCTCGATCTCCGCGCCCGAAAGCGGCGCCTGGGGAAGCGGCGTGACCCTTCCGTCCACGCGGATTGCGGGCGGGGCGCCGGCGACCAGCAGGAGGTCGCTGCCGGAGCG
>DASUAD010000207.1:0-4770 GCA_035763965.1 Thermoanaerobaculia bacterium
GCGCTGACCGAGTACAACGCCGAGCTGCGGAAGAAGCTGAAGAAGGAAGGTTTCCTGACGCGCGATCCGCGGATGAAGGAAAGAAAGAAGTACGGGCAGCGCGGAGCGCGGGCCCGGTTCCAGTTCAGTAAACGGTAGAGAATCGTCTCGGTGCCGGCACAGCCGGCGGAAAGGGAGGTGTTTCCTGGTCTCGATCTCGATGAAGGAGCTGCTCGAAGCAGGGGTTCACTTCGGGCACCAGACCAAACGGTGGAACCCGAAGATGAAGAAGTTCATCTTCGACAAGCGCAACGGCATCTACATCATCGACCTCCAGAAGACCTTGAAGCAGTTCAAGGATGCCGCGAAATTCGTGGCGGATCTCGCCGCCTCCGGAAAGAACCTTCTGTTCGTCGGAACGAAGCGCCAGGCGCAGGACGCAATCTACGAGGAGGCAAACCGCTGCGGGATGTTCTTCGTGAACACGCGCTGGCTCGGCGGGACCCTGACGAATTTCTCGACCATCCGCAAGTCGATCCACCGTCTGAAAGAGATCGAAGGGATTCTCGCGCAGGAAGACAACGAGAACCTCACCAAGAAGGAACGCCTCCGCCTCGAGCGGGAAAAGGAAAAGCTCCAGAAGAACCTGACCGGCATCAAGGAAATGGACGAGCTCCCGGACGCGCTGTTCGTCATCGATCCGAAACAGGAGTACATCGCGGTCAAGGAAGCGAACATCCTGGGCATCCCGGTCGTGGCGGTCGTGGATACCAACTGCGATCCGGACGTGATCGATCACGTCATCCCCGGCAACGACGACGCGATCCGCGCGATCCGCCTGTTCACGTCGCGCGTCGCCGATGCAGTCCTCGAAGGGCTCCATGCCCACGAGGAGCGAGTGGCCGAGGAGGGAGCGTCGGCCGAAGAGCGGCCACGGACTCCCGAGCTCTCGCAGACCGCGGTCGTCGCGGACGCCTCTTAAGCGGGTTACAGGGTTGCGGTCCCCGTTTGCCGGGCGGCCCCGTGCCTCCCGCGGCCTGCAGCCCGTGCCCCGTGAGTGATCCGAGGAAGAAGATGGAAATCAGTTCCAAACAGGTGGCCGAGCTCCGCGCCGAGACCGGCGTGGGAATGATGGAGTGCAAGAAGGCGCTCGTCGAAGCCAACGGCGACTTCGAGGAGGCGAAGAAGCTCCTTCGCAAGAAGGGGCTCGCCGCCGCCGCACGCAAGGCGGACCGCACGGCCTCGGAGGGTCTCGTCGTTGCCCGCGTGACCCCAAAGGCGGCCGTCCTGCTCGAGGTGAACTGCGAGACGGATTTCGTCGCGCGCACCGCCGACTTTCGCGGGTTCGTCGAGGGGCTGGCCGACCAGATCGCAGCGCACGACGCCTTCCGGGAGACGCGGACCGGCGATCCCGGCGTGCTCGCCTCGCTGCCTTCGAACGACCGCTCGACCGAGCGCGTCGCCGACGCGGTCTCTCACCTCATTGCGAAACTCGGCGAGAACGTGGCGATCCGTCGTTTCGCGCGTCTCCTGCCGCGTCCCGGCGAGCACTTCGCGAGTTACGTCCACGGCAACGGGAAGATCGGCGTCCTCGTGGGGATCAAGAGCGGAGATTTCGACCTGGGCAAAGACCTCGCGATGCACGTCGCCGCGTCCGACCCCCGGTTCGCGGCGCGCTCCGAGGTGACGCCCGAGATGCTGGAGTCCGAACGCGAGATCGCACGGGCCCAGGCCGCGCAGGCGGGCAAGCCCGCCGCCGTCGTCGATCGCATCGCGGAAGGAAAGGTCGAAAAGTTCTACCAGGAGATGGTCCTGACCGAGCAGGCGTTCGTGAAGGACCCGGAGAAGACGGTCGGTCAGGTCGTCGTCGAACGCGGCGGCAAGGAAGCGCTGGACCTGCGTTTCGTCCGTTTCAAGCTCGGAGAGGCTCCAGTCCGGTCGGAAGCGAAAGCAGAAGCCTCGTAGGTCCCGGCTCGGCGAACCGCGGTCCCGGGGACGGAGCCGGGCGGGATCGCTCCCCGGTCACCAGGGACTTGGGACTCTTCGACTCGTCAGAGATAATCGCGCGAATGTCCGCTCAGCCCGTCTACAAGCGAGTCCTTCTCAAGCTGTCGGGCGAAGCGCTCATGGGGGATCGTCCGTTCGGAATCGATCCCGACGTCGTCGCCCGGATCGCCGACGAGATCCGTGAAGTCCACCAGCTCGGTGTCGAGATGGCGGTGGTCGTGGGCGGGGGCAACATCATCCGCGGAATGGCCGCGGCCGCTCAGGGAATCGACCGGGTCGCCGGCGACCACATGGGCCTCCTCGCGACCGTGATCAACGGACTCGCCCTCCAGGACGCGCTCGAGAAGCGGCACGTCACGACGCGGCTCATGTCGGCGATCGAGGTCCGCCAGATCGCCGAGTTCTTCATCCGGCGGCGCGCTCTTCGCCACCTGGAGAAGGGTCGCCTCGTCCTCCTCGCCGGGGGAACGGGGAACCCGTTCTTCACGACCGACTCCGCCGCGGCGCTCCGCGCGAACGAAATCAAGGCAGACGTGCTTCTCAAGGCCACCCGGGTGGACGGCGTCTACGATGCGAACCCGGAGCGCGACCCCAATGCGAGGTTCCTCCGGACCGTCTCTTATCGCCAGGCTCTCGAATCCGGCCTGCAGGTGATGGACGCTGCCGCGATCGCGTTGTGCATGGAGAACGGGATTCCGATCAAGGTCTTCAACATGCGGGTTTCCGGAAACATCCTGCGCGTCGTCACGGGAGAGGACATCGGCTCTCTCGTGTCGGCGCAGAGCGAGGTTTCATGAGACAGGAACTGAAGGACATCGAGAAGATGATGAGCGACGCGGTTCACGCGCTGAAAGAGAAGTTCAAGACCCTTCGAACCGGACGCGCGAACCTCGGACTGCTCGACGGCATCCTGGTTGCCGCTTACGGTTCGGAAGTTCCGATCAACCAGGTCGCGAACCTCTCGGTCCCGGACCCGACGCTCATCGTTTGCGCACCGTGGGACCCGAAGATGGCGCCCGAGATCGAGCGCGCGATCCGCAAATCGGATCTGGGATTGAACCCGCAGTCGGACGGGAAGATCGTGCGCGTTCCCATCCCGTCGCTCACCGAGGAGCGGCGCAAGGACCTCGCCAGGAAAGCGCACCACATGGCCGAGGAAGCGCGTATCGAGATCCGGCGCTTTCGCCACGAGGGCAACGACCGCCTGAAAAAGATGTTCCGCGACAAGGAAATTTCGGAAGACGACGAGCGCCGCGGTCTCGAGGAGACCCAGAAGCTCACCGACAAGAAGATCGCCGAGGTCGACGACGTTCTGAAGGGCAAGGAGAAGGAGATCCTCGCCGTCTGAGCGAGAAGTGGCCCATCTCCTGATCGTCGCCGCCGCGGGAATGGGGAGCCGCCTCGGCCGGAGCGAGCCGAAAGCGCTGGTTCCCGTTCTGGAGCGCCCCCTGATCTGCTGGACTCTCGACGCGCTCGCCGGGATTCCCTTCGCGGGCCGGCGGGTCGCCGTTCCGCCCGGAAGGGAAAACCGGTTCGAGGCCGCCATCGGGGGAAGCGCGGGCATCGTCGCCGGCGGGGAGACCCGGGCGGCGTCCGTGCGCCGTGCGTTCGAGTCCCTGAACGCGGCCCCCGCCGACCTCGTCTGCATTCACGACGCGGCGCGGCCGTTCGTCACCGCCGCGGAAACCCGTTCCGTGCTCGAGGCCGCGGAGAGGACGGGCGCCGCGATTGCCGCAACACCCGTGGTGGACACCTTGAAGAGAGTCGAGGAGAACCGGATCGTCACGACCGTCGGCCGCGAGGGTCTCTTCGCGGCGGCGACGCCGCAGGTCTTCCGGGCGGACCTGCTCGCGCGTGCGTTCGCGGCGTCCGAAGGCGCGACGGACGAGGCGGCGCTCGTCGAAGGCCTCGGAGTGAGCGTTGCCGTCGTTCCCGTATCCCGGCTCTCTTTCAAGGTGACGACGCCCGAGGACCTCGCGATGGCCGAGGCGCTGATCCGGAGCCGAACCCCGGAGAGCAGAAAACGGAAGGCGAAGTGAGGGTGGGCGTCGGCTTCGATGCGCACCCGTTCGCGGAGGGCCGGCCGCTGAAGCTCGGGGGAGTCGCGATCGCGTATCCCCGAGGTCTCGCCGGACACTCCGACGGTGACGCCCTTCTCCACGCGGTCGCCGACGCGCTTCTCGGCGCCGCGGGGCGAGGCTCGCTCGGCGAGCACTTCCCGGACGGATCGGACGCGTGGCGGGGAGCCGACAGCGCGGTACTCCTCGGCCGCTCGGCGGCGCTCGCCGCCGAGGCGGGGTTCCGCGTCGGCAACGTGGACGCGGTGGTGATGGCCGAGGCTCCGAAGATCGCCCCCCAGGCCGCCGCCATCCGGTCCCGCGTCGCGGAGATCCTGGGCGTCGAGGCGGGTCGCGTCTCGATCCGGGGCACGAGCACCAACGGTCTCGGCTTCACCGGACGGGCGGAGGGAATCGCCGTCATCGCCATAACCCTCCTGGAAGAGCTTTGATCCTGTCGCGCCTGCACCCGATCGAGGAGGCCGTCCGGTCCCGCCCGGATGAGATCGAGTGGGTCCTCGTCGACTCGACCCGTCGAGATCGCCGGGTCGGCGAGCTCGCGCGGCTCTGCCGGGCGAAAGGAGTTCCCCTCCGGTACGGAGAGCGCGAGGCGCTCGCCCGGCTCGCCCGGGCCAACCAGGGCGCCGTCGCACGCGTCGCCGTCCACGGCTACGCTTCCGAGGACGAGGCGCTTTCGGGCGAGGTCGGCGGGCGCCTTCTGCTCGTC
>DASUAD010000208.1:0-2523 GCA_035763965.1 Thermoanaerobaculia bacterium
GGTACCTCGACCTACGACGGGGTCGCGATCGCCTGGGCGGTGAGCGAGTTCCTGCACGACCGGATCGGCTGCAAGACCATGTTCGCCACCCACTATCACGAACTGATGCAGCTGCCCG
The DNA here is from genome assembly GCA_035763965.1 of Thermoanaerobaculia bacterium. Lineage (GTDB taxonomy): Bacteria > Acidobacteriota > Thermoanaerobaculia > UBA5066 > Gp7-AA6 > Gp7-AA6. The sequence goes on from DASUAD010000208.1 coordinate 119, forward strand.
AGCGGCTGCAACACGCGAGGAACTTGAACGTGGCGGTGCGGGAGACCGGTGGCCAGGTGGTGTTCCTGCACCGGCTCGAACCCGGTGGGACCGACCGCAGCTACGGCATTCACGTCGCCGAGCTCGCCGGCCTTCCCGCGGCGGTCACGTCCCGCGCGCGCGAGGTCCTCTCGAACCTCGAGAAGCAGGAGCTCGACGTCCAGGGAGCGCCCGTGATCGCCCGGCGCGGCGGAGAGAGCGCCGGGGAAGGCCAGCTCCTGCTCTTCACGGGCGCCGAGGAGCTCGTCCTCGAGAAGCTGCGCGAGGCCGACCCCGAGCGGATGACCCCGATCGCGGCGCTCTCGTTTCTCGCCTCTCTCCAGGAACGTCTGAAGAATTGACGACGTCCGCTTCACGCCTCTTCGGCGTCGGGATCTCCGGTCCGGTCCTGCTCGCGGAAGAACGGGCGATCCTCGAGCGCTATCCGCCGCGCGCGGTCATCCTCTTCCGGCGCAACATCGAGGACAAGCGGCAGCTCGAGGATCTGACGGCGGAGATCCAGTCCCTGCCGGGGGCGCCGTTCCTCGCTCTCGATCAGGAAGGCGGTCCGGTGGACCGGCTGAAGGGGATCGTCGGGCCGTTCCCCTCCTTTCACACCGCCGCCCGCACGGGATTTGCGCGGCGGGCGGGGGAGCTCGCCGGCGAGGCGTGCGCGCGCCTCGGCTTCGACGTGGACCTCGCTCCGGTGGTCGACCGCCGCCTTCCGGGCGCGGGAGAAACCGTTCTCGGGGAGCGCACCGCCGCCGAGGGTCCCGACGACGTGACGCACGCGGCCCGCGAGTTCCTGCGCGGCCTGCACTCGCGCGGCATCGGAGGGTGCCTGAAACACTTCCCGGGCCTCGGGCGCGCCCGGAGCGATACGCACAAATCCCTTCCGCTCCTTCCGAACGACCCGGGGGAGCGGGAGAGAGACCTTGCCCCGTTCCGCGCGCTCCAGGAAATCGCGGGCGCGATCATGGTGTCGCACGCGGCCGGCTCCGACGGAGTTCCGGCAACCCTTTCGAGAGACGTCGCGACGACGCTCCTTCGCGAAGGTCTCGGGTTCGAGGGCGTCGCCATGAGCGACGACCTCGAGATGGGGGCGCTCGACGCGTTCGGCGCCCTGCCGGACCGCTCGGCCGCCGCCCTCCGCGCGGGGTGCGATCTTCTCTGGGTCTGCTCGCGCATCGGGGAATACCCCGAGTGCGTCGCGCGGGTCGAGAGAGACGTCCCCGAGGACCGCCGCGACGAGGCGTCCAGCCGGATCGAGGCCTACGCCGAAGGGCTCGCCGATCTCAAGCGACGGGCGGTTCCTCCGTCACGCCCCCTCGAGGTGCTCGCGGCGCACGTCGCCGCACTCCGCGAAACGATCGCGGAGGAGACGGCAACGTAGCTCGGGTCGCGGCGCGCGAAGTCTCCCGACGGAGGAGGGAGGAGGCGCGCGCCGCGGGAGCGCGAAGGGAGCGAGGGATGAGGCGCTCGGTCGAGGCTCGTTTGCCGAGCCGAGCGCCGGTGGCTAAGCCACATCCCGAGCGACCAGAGCGCGACGGTTAGAACGGAACGTCGTCGTCGTAGGCGGCGACCGGCTCGGCCGCCTCGCTTTCCTCCTTCGCCGGCCGTGATGTCTCGGACCGATCGCGCGGAGGCGAGAGCATCACGACGTTGGACGCTTTGATCTCGGTCTTGTATCGCTTCTGCCCGTTCTGGTCCTCCCAGCTCCGGGTCTGAAGGCTCCCTTCCACGTAGACCATCTTCCCCTTGTGGAGGTACTCGCCGCAGATCTGCGCGAGCTTCTCCCAGGCGACGACGTCGTGCCACTCGGTGCGCTCCTGTCGAGCGCCCGAGGCGTCCTTCCACGTCGTCGAGGTCGCCACCGAGAATCGCGCGAGCGAGGTGCCCTGAGGCGTGGTTCGAATCTCGGGGTCCCTCCCCAGATTGCCGATCAGGATGACTTTGTTGACGCTGGCCATGTGTTCCTTTCTCCTTTCACGTGCTCCGAAGAATATCGCGCGGCGTCCGGACAAATGATGTCCGGGTAAACCGTGAACGGCGAGCGGTGAACCTCCCCGGGGTTGCTCTTACAATCGCTCCAAGATGCCGGGCACCGACACGTGAGCGAGGCGGCGCTGCCGGCGGAGGAGGCGCAGGGAAGGCTCGTCCGCTCGGCGTCGGTCATCACCCTCCTCACTCTCGCGTCACGTCTCACCGGATACGCGCGCGACCGCGTCATCGCGGCTCTCTTCGGGGCGAGCGCGGCGAGCGACGTCTTCTACACCGCCTTCCGCATCCCGAATCTCCTTCGCCAGCTCGTCGCGGAAGGAGCGCTCCCCGGAGTCTTCATCCCCTCCTACACCGAGAAGCGGCAGAAGGGCGCCGTCGAGGAGGCC
>DASUAD010000209.1:0-4990 GCA_035763965.1 Thermoanaerobaculia bacterium
TGCGACAAGCCGCGAGGTCTCATTCTCGTGACGGGACCGACCGGCTCCGGCAAGACCACGACTCAGGCGGCGATGATCGACAAGATCAACCGCGAGAAGCAGCTTCACATCGTGACGATCGAGGATCCGATCGAGTTCCTCCACACCCACAAGAAGTGCATCGTCAACCAGCGCGAGCTGCACGCGGACACGCACTCGTTCCCGAACGCGCTCCGCTCGGTCCTCCGCGAGGATCCGGACGTCGTCCTGATCGGCGAGATGCGCGACCTCGAGACGATCGAATCGGCGCTTCGGATCGCCGAGACGGGACACCTGACGCTGGCGACCCTCCACACGAACTCCGCAATGTCCTCGATCAATCGCATCATCGACGTCTTTCCCGCGCACCAGCAGACGCAGATCCGCACCCAGCTCTCGTTCGTTCTGGAGGGAATCCTGTGCCAGTCCCTCCTCGAGCGTGCAAGCGGAAAAGGGCGCGTGATGGCGATGGAGATCCTGGTTCCGAACGCCGCAATCCGCAACCTGATCCGTGAGGACAAGATCCACCAGGTTTACTCGATGATGCAGGCCGGGCAGTCCAAGTTCGGGATGCAGACCTTCAACCAGTCGCTCGCGACCCTTTACCACCGAAAACTCATCACTCTCGAGATGGCGCTTTCGCGCTCCTCGAGCCCCGACGAGCTGCAGGAGCTCATCAACCGCGGGGCGGGAGTCAACGTTCCGACGGCCGTCGCGACCGCCGGAAAGAGGAGCTGACCGTGCCGAGCTACGCCTGGAAGGGGCGCAACCGCGCCGGAATGGTTCAGGAGGGCGCGCTCGTCGCCGAGTCGAAGGAGCTCGCACTCGCGCAACTCCGGCGCCAGAACATCGTCGTGACCGGCATCCGGGAGCGGGGCAAGGAGATCTCGCTCACCAAGGTCGGACGGAAGGTTCCCCCGAAGATCCTCGCCGTCTTCACGCGACAGTTTTCGGTCATGATCGACGCGGGACTTCCGCTGGTACAGTGCCTGGAGATCCTCGCGCTCCAGCAGGAGCACAAGAACTTCCAGAAGATCCTCCTGCAGGTCCGCCAGGACGTCGAGGCGGGTTCGACGCTCGCCGACGCAATGCGCCGTCACCCCAAGGCTTTCGACAACCTCTACGTGAACATGGTCGCGGCCGGTGAGGCGGGAGGTATCCTCGACACGATCCTCCAGCGCCTCTCGGTCTACATCGAAAAGGCCGTCAAGCTGCGCTCGCAGGTCCGGTCGGCGCTCATCTACCCGGTCGCCGTCATCGTGATCGCCGCAGTCGTCGTGGCGATCATTCTGTTGAAGGTCATTCCGACGTTTGCCGCCCTGTTCACGAGCCTCGGAGCGGAGCTGCCTTTCCCGACGCGGGTCGTCATCGCCGCCTCCAACTTCCTCGCCCGGTACTTCATCTTCTTCGTCATCGGCATCGGAGTCCTCGCCTATGCATTGCGGCGCTACTACCGGACGTACCGCGGCCGGCGCGTGATCGACGGGCTCCTCCTGAAGACGCCGATCCTGGGGATGATCCTGCGCAAGATCGCGGTCGCGCGCTTCTGCCGGACTCTGGCCACGCTGACCTCTTCGGGCGTGCCGATCCTCGAGAGTCTCGAGATCACCGCGAAAACCGCCGGAAACGCGATCGTCGAGGACGCGGTCATGGAGACGCGCAAGAGCGTCGAAGGCGGTAAGACGATCGTCGAGCCGCTCAAGGAATCGAACGTCTTTCCCAACATGGTCGTCCAGATGATCGGCGTCGGCGAGCAGACCGGCGCTCTCGATGCCATGTTGAACAAGATCGCCGACTTCTACGAGGACGAGGTGGATGCCGCGGTCCAGGGTCTCGTGAAGCTGATGGAGCCCGTGATGATCTTCATACTCGGCATGATCATCGGCGGAATCGTCATCGCGATGTACCTGCCGATGTTCACGCTGATCAACAAGATCGGGTAAGGAATTACGGACTCCGGTCGCGCGCGCTTCATCGTTCCGGAAATACCGAACGCGGCCGACTCCCTCCGGCGCTCGATCGGATGGCTTTCGGCCGCACGGATCGTCGTTCTCGGACTCATCCTGCTCTCCGCCGTCCTCGTTCAGGCCGGCTCGGGAACGGCGGCGGAGACCTCGTTTCTCTACCGGCTTCTCCTCGCGGCCGTTCTGCTGTCGGCCTTCCACTGGATCGCGGGACGCCTTCTGCGCCCGGGGCTCGACGCGTGGATCCAGGTCCTGGGTGACCTCGCGCTCGTCACGCTCCTCGTCTATTCCTCGGGCGGTCCCGATTCGGTGTTCACGTTTCTCTATCTCGTCGTCATCGGGACCGCGGGCTTTCTCCTCTACCGCGTCGGCGCGGTCGTCACGGCGGCGATCGCGGCGATCGCGTACGGGTCCATGGTGCAGCTCGTCGCGCTCGGAGTGCTGCCCGTGCCGTCCTTCGCCTCCCTTACGGACTGGACGGGGCCGCGGACCCGCTACAACCTGGCGATCACGATCGCGGGCTTCCTCGGGGTCGCGTTCATGGTCGCCTACCTCTCCGAGAAGCTCATGTCCGCGCGCGAGGAGCTCGTCCAGCGCCAGAGGGCGTTCGCGAGACTTCAGTACCTCTACGCCAACGTCATCGCGTCCATGTCGTCGGGCCTCCTGACGGCCGACTCCCGCCAGCGGGTCACGTTCCTGAACGCGCCCGGCGCCGAGATGCTGGGCCTCGACCCTGCGGCGATCACCGGCCGCCCGTTCGCGGAGTTGAACCTTCCATTCGACTGGGTGAGCGTGAGCAAGCGCGCCCGCGGCCGCGAGCCCTACCGCGCGGAGACCGAGCTCGAACGCGGCGGAACTATTCGGGTCCTCGGCTACTCGCTGCGGGTGCTGGAAGGCGCCGACGGGGACGAGGGGACGCTCATCCTCTTTCAGGACCTGACCGACGTGAAGAAGCTCGAACGCCGCGCGCGTTTCAACGAACAACTGGCGGCGGTCGGCGAGCTCGCCGCCGGAATCGCCCACGAGATCCGTAATCCGCTCGCGTCGATCTCCGGATCCGTCCAGGTTCTTTCGAGCGAACTGTCGGTCGGCTCGACCGAGCGGCGGCTGATGGACATCATCGTCTCGGAATCGAACCGGCTGTCGGGGATCCTCGAGGAGTTCCTGAGGTTCGTGCGGCCGCAGGAGCGGCGTGTCGCGCGGTTCGACGTCGCCACGACGGTCGCCGAGGTGATGGAGATCTTCCGGCTCTCCGACGAGGTTTCCGACGCGCACGCGATCGCGCTCGACGTCTCCCCCCCATCATCGATTCTTTCGGGGGACCGCGATCAGATCCGACAGATCGTTTACAACGTCGCGAAGAACGCGGTTCGCGCAATGGACGCCGGCGGGAAGCTGACGGTGTCCGGACGCGAAGAAGCCGGTCAGTACGTGATCCGTTTCGCCGACACCGGCCGGGGAATGAGCCCGGACGAGCTCGCGCGGCTGTTCACTCCCTTTTCGACCGCATTCGACGGAGGCACGGGTCTCGGGATGGCGATCGTCCGGAGAATCGTCGAGGATCACGGCGGCTCAATTGACGTCGAATCCCACGCGGGTGAGGGGACGACAGTCACGATTCACCTTCCGCGCGACGCCCGCTCGCGCGAGGCCGTGGAAGACGCGGCCGTTCCGATGGGGGTATCCGGATGAGCGGACAGCGCCTTCTGATCGTGGACGATGAAGCCTCGATCCGCGACATGCTCGCGTTCTTCTTCCACAAGAGGGGCTTCGAAGTCCTGACGGCGTCGAACTTCGCCGAAGGCCAGGCGTCCGCCATTCGCTCGACACCCGACCTCGTGCTGTCCGACATCAAGATGCCGGACGGCAACGGTCTCGACCTGCTGCGGAAGATCAAGGCGGAGTCTCCGAAGACGCCCGTCATCATGATCACCGCGCACACCTCGACCCCGGACGCGATCGAAGCGATGAAGGCCGGCGCCGTGGATTACATCGCGAAGCCGTTCAACATCGAGGAGCTCGGGCTGATCGTCGATCGCGCGCTCGGGGAAAAGGAGCTGCGCGACGAGAACGTCTACCTGAAACAGGAGCTGGCGGCGAAGTACACCTTCTCGAACATCATCGGGAAAGGCTCGCGGATGCAGGAGATCTTCCGCACGATCGAACGGATCGCGAAAGTGTCGTCGACCGTGCTCCTGACCGGAGAGAGCGGAACCGGGAAGGAGCTCATTGCGCGCGCCATCCACTACACCTCGGTCCGGAAGGACCGCAAGTTCGTCTCGATCAACTGCGGCGCGCTTCCGGAGCCCCTACTCGAGTCGGAGCTGTTCGGACACGAGCGCGGCGCGTTCACGGGCGCGATCAAGGACAAGCGGGGACTCTTCTCGGAGGCGGACGGCGGCACGCTCTTCCTGGACGAGATCTCGGAGACGACACCGACCATGCAGGTCAAGCTCCTCCGGGCAATCCAGGAAAAAGTCATCCGCAAGGTCGGCGGCAACGACGAAGTCACCGTGGACGTCCGCATCGTCGCCGCGACGAACAAGGACCTCTCCGAGCTCGTGGGCGACGGCCGCTTCCGCGAGGACCTCTTCTACCGGATCAACGTCATTCCGATCGCGCTGCCGCCCCTGCGGGCGCGGCTCGAGGACATCGCCCCGCTGACGCAGCACTTCATCGGAAAGATCTGCAAGGAGCAGAAGATCCCGGAGAAGAAGATCTCCACCGAAGCGATGCGCCTCCTCGAGGCCTATCCCTGGCCCGGCAACGTTCGAGAGCTCGAAAACACGCTCGAGCGAACCGTCGCCCTGGAGCCGGGCCCGGTGATCACCGTGTCGAGCCTGCCCGAGTCGATTGCTCTCGGCGTCAAGACGCGGGTCCCGGACTTCGAGAGCCTGCCGCAGGAAGGAATCAACCTCGAAAGCTACCTCGAGGCGGTCGGCAAGCGGCTGATGCGGGAAGCGCTCGACCGCTGCGACGGCGTGCAGACGAAGGCGGCGGAGCTTCTT
>DASUAD010000210.1:0-5165 GCA_035763965.1 Thermoanaerobaculia bacterium
CGTCGGCGCAGAGGTTGCGGAAGCCGCGGGAAGTCAGCTCGAGAAGGCGCAAAGTTTTTTCAGGTTCCGAACGAATGCCCGACTGATCTCGATCACAGGCGCATCGGCATCACGACGTACAGGTACCGCGACGCGCCTTCGATACCTCCTTCGGGATGGCAGAGGCACTGCGTGTTTTCGTCCTTCAGCTCCAGGCGGACGTTCTCGGTCTCCGCCTCGTCGAGGAAGTCGAGGAGGTATTGCGCATTCAGCCCGATCGAGAGCGGCTCCGCGTCGTATCGGACGTCGAGGGTTTCCGTGCCCTCTCCGAGCTCCTGGCTCGCCGAGGCGATCGTGAGCAGGTCTTTCTCGAACGAGAGACGCACGCCCCGCGCGCGCTCGGGCGAGAAGAGCGCGACGCGACGGATCGCCGCCTGGCACGCGGCGCGCGAAACGACGGCGACCTTGTCGTTCCCCTTGCCGAGGATTTTTTCGTAGTCGGGGAAGTTGACGTCGAGCAGGCGTGCGATCAACTGGCGGTTGCCGACGCGGAAGAGCAGGTGGTTTTCCGAGTGCTTGATCTCGAGCTCTCCGCCCTCGCCGCCGTCCATTTTCAGGATCTCGGCGAGCGCCTTCTTGGGGATGAGAACGTTCGGCAGCGTCCCTTTCGCGCTCTCCTTCGTGAAGTCGACGAGCGCCAGGCGGTGCCCGTCCGTGGCGACCATCTCGAACTCTTTCCCCTTGTCCTTGACGAGCGCCCCCATCAGCTGGAACCGCGTCTCTTCGGCCGAGACGGCGTACAAGACCTTGCGGGTCAGTCGTTTCCAGAGATCGAGCGGGAAGGTCATCCCGCCCTTCCCCTCGACCTTGGGCACCGTCGGATAGTCCTCGGCCGGCTGCGCGACCAGGCGGAAGCTCGACCGCTCGCAGGTGACTCCCAGGTAGTGGTTCTCCATCAGCTTCAGGCGCACGTCGGCCTCGGGGAGGTTTCGAATGAGATCGAAGAGCTTCCGGGCCGGGACGGTCACGCTGCCCGGGCGCGACACCTTCGCTTCCGCCTGCGAGAGAAGCGTCAGATCGAGATCGGTGGACGTCAGATCGAGGTGACCGTCGGACGCCTTCAGCAGGATGTTCGAAAGAATCGGGATGGTGTTCTTCCGCTCGACGACGCCCTGCATGAGCGCAAGTTCATTCAAAAAATCGCCCCGCTTGAGCGTCAATTCCATTGGGGAACCCACCTCCGAATTGAAGAAAAAGTCTATCACATTCAGTTGTCTTAATAGGGCTGTGGACGCGCGCACGAACAGCAAAAAAAGCCAACAAATACGGGCCTGAAATCGCTGTCGCCTCTCTGCATCGCGAAGCGGAAAGAAGTCTTGTCACCACTTCGGAGCGGGCGCGCAACGCGTGCGGAAAATCGCGAAGTGGAAAACCGTCGCGAGAGAGCTCGCGACTCAGCGGTAGGGCTGCTGGAAACCCTCGATCACTTTGCGGAAATCCGAGTCGTCCTCGACCATCTTTTCGATCTTCTCGACCGAGTGCATCACCGTCGAGTGGTGCTTGTCGTTGAACAGCCTCCCGATCTCGGGATACGAAAGACCGGTCAACCGCCGGCAGAGGTACATCGCGACCTGCCGGGGAAAGGCGATCGGCTTCGCGTTCGTCTTCGCCTTAAGGTCCGACACGCGAAGGCCGTAGTGCGCGGCCACGGTTTTCAGGATTTCCGAAGGAATTGCCCGGTTTTCCTCGTGCCCGAGGATCTCCCGGAGCGTCTCGCGGGCGAGCTCGACGGAAACCGGTTTTCCGGTGAGCGACGAGAAGGCGAGGACGCGGTTCAGGCGGCCCTCGAGCTCGCGGATGTTCGACTTGACCGTTCCCGCGATGAAGAGCGCGACGTCGTTGGGGATCTCGGCCTTCTCGGCCGCCGCCTTCTTCCGGATGATCGCGACTTTCATCTCGAGGTCCGGCGGCTGGATGTCCGCGATCAATCCCCACTCGAAGCGCGAGCGGAGGCGCTCTTCCAGGGTCGGGATCTCCTTGGGCAACGCGTCGGAGGTCACCACGATCTGCTTCTGCGCGTCGTGGAGCGCGTTGAACGTGTGGAAGAACTCCTCCTGGGTCGAGTCCTTTCCGGCGATGAACTGCACGTCGTCCATCAGCAGCACGTCGAGCTCACGGTAGCGGCTCTTGAACTCGTGCATTTTCTCGAAGCGGAGCGCATTGATGAGCTCGTTCAGGAAGCGTTCCGCGGACAGGTACATCACCCGGGCGCCCGGCGTTCGCCGGACGATCTCGTGCGCGATGGCGTGCATGAGGTGGGTCTTTCCGAGCCCGACGCCGCCGTAGAGAAAGAGCGGGTTGTAGGAGCGCGACGGCGACTCGCCGACCGCCCGTGCCGCCGCGTGCGCGAACTGGTTCGAGGACCCGACGACGAACGTGTCGAACGTGAACCGGGGATTCAAGACCAGCCCGCGGGGAGCGGACGGTGCGGGCGCCGGAGGGATGAACGTCTCGACGACGATCGGCAGGAACTGGATCGAGAGGCCCGGAAAGCCGGCTTCCGCAGCCTCCCGAGCGAGGAGCGCGCTGTGGCGCGAGCCGATCCACTCGGCAAAAACGGGGCTCGGGACGGCGATCGTCAGGGAGCCGGCCTCCCCGCGGCGGTCGAAGGAGACCTGCCGGGTCGGCGCGAACCAGGTTTTCAGCTCCTTGGGGTCGAGCTTTCCCTCCAGGTTCTTGACGATGGAGGACCAGATCTCGCTCATGTCAGATCCCTGTTTTCCGCAAGATTTTCCGCAGCTGTGGAAAGCCTCTCGAGCCGGCCGAGCCTTGGAAGGGGGCGGAGTATACAAGAGAGCGGGTCAGGTCTTCACGGGGCGCTCGAATGGCGGTTTCGCCATGACAGTCTTGCCATCTTTGCGAGGCAAAGTGGCAAGTGGAGACCTGACCCCATTGACATCCTCCACCGTGGCACCTAGCATGGCCCGTTTTTTATGAAGCGGACGTACCAGCCCAACAACCGGCGTCGCAAGCGCACCCACGGGTTTCTCGTGCGCATGCGGACCCGCTCGGGCCGCGCCGTGATCTCGGCGCGGCGGCGCAAGGGGCGCAAAAGACTTTCGGTGTGACTTCGGGCCCGGATCGTCGCCGGGAGACGTTCTCCCGCGACGACCGCCTTCGAAAACGACGGGAATTCGAAGAGTGCTACGCCTCCGGAGTGCGCGTCTCCGGACGCCATCTCCAGGTTTTTTTGCTTCCGACGGGGGCGGGCGATCTGCCGCCCGGTTCGGACTCGACGCCGCATCCCCGCCTGGGACTCTCCGTCCCTCGTCGGGTCGGGGCAGCGGTGATTCGCAACCGGGTCCGGCGGCGGCTGCGCGAGATCTTCCGGCGCAACCGCGACCTCTTCGCGAGCCGGTCGGCCGACGTCGTGATCAACGCGAAACCGTCGGCGGGGGAGGCGCCGTTCGCGGAGCTCCTCGAGGAGTACCGGTCACTCATCGAGAAGACGCTCCCGCGCGCTCGCGCGAAGAGGAAGAGCCGGCCTCGATGAGTCCCGGCGCGCGAGCGGCCGCCGGCGTGTTGCGCTTCTACAAGACCGCGATCTCTCCGCTGCTCCCGAGAGCCTGCCGGTACGAGCCGACGTGCTCCGTCTACGCACGGGAGGCCATCGAGCGATACGGCTTCTGGCGTGGCGCCCGTCTCGCAGTCGCGCGACTCGCGCGCTGCCACCCGTTCCGGCCGGGCGGCTTCGATCCGGTCCCATGAGCCGCCGACCGGGTTTCTCCGCGCGGGCCTGAGAGGATGGAAAAGCGTCTTCTCGTCGCGGCCCTTCTCTCTCTCGGAGTGCTGTTCCTCTGGGAGTTCCTCGGTCCGAAGCCGCTCCGCCGGGCCGCGGCGCCGGTCGTCCCGACGCCGGGGCCGGGAGTCACGCTCGCACCGACGGTCGCGGTTCCGGTACCGACACCCGGGGCGGTCGGCGCGGAGCGGATTGCCGGCACCGCGGAGGGCCTGACGACCGTCGAGAACGCGGTTGCGCGCGCGACCTTCTCGAATCGCGGCGGCGTGATGACCTCGTTCGTGCTCCTCAGACACTCCGACGAGCGGGGGCGCCCGCTCGAGCTCATCCGCGCGCTTCCCGACGCGTCGAAGAAGCCGCTCGCGATCGTTTTCGACGGGAACCCGCCGCTCACCGCGGCCGCCGCAAACGCGTTGTACTCGGTGGAAGGGGGAGGCGGCGGGCCGGCCGCTCGGACCGTGCGGTTCCGTTACGCCGACGAGCGCTTCTCGATCACGAAGGAAATCCGCTTCGGTGACGGCTATCTCTTCGACGTGAAGGTGTCGGTCGCCGGACCGGCGTACACCGTTCTCGCCGGGACCGGGCTTCGGAATCCGACGCCCGAGGAGCTCGAATCGCGATACGTGATGCCGTCGAGCGCCGTCGTGATCGCGGGTCGGGGGGTCGATGTTTTTTCCGCCGCAAAGCTGGAGAAGGAGAGGGAGCAGAGCCTGCCGCTCCCGCCGAAGGGCTTCGTCGGAATCGAGGACAACTACTTCCTGACCGTGCTGGCGCCGCTCGACGCCGCGACCGCACGCGTCTTCCCGGTCGTCGTCGCGCCGGCCGGCGGCTCGGCGAAAGGGGAGACGCTCGTTTCCGCCGGGGTGGCGGCCGCGGTCCCCCTTTCCATGCGGGCGTTCTTCGGTCCGAAAGACGTCGAGATCCTCGAGCAGACGGGTCTCGGTCTCGAGCGCACCGTCGACTTCGGCTGGTATGGAATCCTCGCGCGGCCGCTTCTCTGGCTCCTCAAGAAGGCCCATGCGTGGACCGGAAACTACGGGCTCGCGATCCTCCTCGTGACCCTCCTGATCCGAATCCTCCTCTTCCCGCTCATGCACAAGAGCTACGCGTCGATGAAAAAGATGCAGAAGCTCGCGCCGAGGATGAACGCGATCCGGGACAAGTACAAGAAGTCGAAGACCGACGCTGCGCAACGACAGAAGATGAACCAGGAGCTGATGGCGCTGTACCAGGCCGAGGGTTACAACCCGATGAGCGGTTGTTTCCCCGGTCTCCTGCAGCTGCCGATCCTCGTCGCTTTCTACAACGTGCTGTCGCGCGCGGTCGAGCTCCGGCACGCGCCGTTCTTCCTGTGGATCAAGGACCTTTCGGCCGCCGATAACAGCTA
>DASUAD010000211.1:0-7107 GCA_035763965.1 Thermoanaerobaculia bacterium
CGTGAAGAGCACGTGTCGCAGGGCGTCGATCGCGGGCTCGCCCCAGGCGAGACGGTCCCGCACCCGCGCGGCGAGCTCGCCCACTTTCGCGCGGGCCGCACCGAGATCCTCCATCGGGTCGATGAGCACCGCGATGAGCAGAGCGCCTTCGAAGACGTCGAGCTCTTCGGACGAGGCGAAGAACTGGAAACGCTGGAAGAGCTCCTCGCGCTGCATCAGGACCCGGTGCGACGGGCGATCGCGACGCCGTCGCGCAGAGGAACGATCACAGACTCGAAGTCGCGGCGTGCGAAGAGGCGGCGGTTGAATTCGCGGATCCCCTCGGTCGCCTTGTCGCGGACCGAAGCGTCGACGACCTTGCCGGACCACAGGACGTTGTCGGCGAGCAGAAACCCGCCGGGACGCACGCGCGGAGCGGCGGCGTCGAGCGCGTGCGGGTAGCCGTCCTTGTCGATGTCGATGAAGACGACGTCGAATTCGCCGGTCGTTTCCTCGAGGATCCCGACGGCCTCGCCGACCCGGATCTCGACCCGATCACGCACTTCGAGCCGCTCGAGGTATCGGGTCGCCTCCTGCGCGTTCCTGTCGCTGCCGTCGGTATAGAGCACCTTGCCGTCCGGACCGACGGCATCCGCGAAAAACGCCGTCGAGTACCCGATCGCGCTCCCGAGCTCGCAGACCCTCCGGGCGCCGATCGAGCGGGCGAGGACGGAGAGCAGCGTCGCGACCGCCGGACCCACGATCGGGAGGTCCCGGTCCTTTGCGACCGCCTCCATTTCGACGATCACGGGATGCCGCGGCGGCAGCAGCTCGACGAGATAGCGATCGAGCTCGGGCGAGACGAGCGGAACCACGATCGGATCTTAGCGCCCCATGGCTCCTATAATCCGCGCGTGCCGGCGTCTCCCGGAGGGCTTCCGGACCTGCTGGAAAGGTTTCCCGACGAGGAGTACCGCGACCTCGTCGAGACCCGGCGCGACCTGCACCGCCATCCGGAGCTCGCGTTCGCAGAGACCCGAACGGCGGATCGGATCGCGAGTGCACTGTCGGCGCTCGGCCTGACGCCGCGAATCGGCCTCGCGAAGACCGGCGTCGTCGCCGATGCCGGAGGAGACGGGAGGCGTCTCCTCGTCCGCGCGGACATGGACGCGCTGCCCCTCACCGAGGCGAGCGGCGTCCCCTTCGAGTCCGAGTCCCCCGGACGGATGCACGCCTGCGGGCACGACGGCCACGTCGCGATCGCGCTCGCAGTCGCCTGCCGCCTCGTGCGGAGCCCCGCGGGCGCCGTCCGCTTTCTCTTTCAGCCGGCGGAAGAAACCGGCGGCGGCGCGCGCGCGTGCGCCGGGGCGGGGGTCCTCGATGGCGTCGAGGCCGCCGTCGGCCTTCACCTCTGGAACCAGCTGCCCGTCGGCAAGATCGGGCTCAACCGACGCGTGCTCATGGCCGCGGTGGATCAATTCGAGATCCGGGTCGAAGGGCGCGGGGGTCACGGAGCGGCGCCGCACGAGACCGCGGACCCGATCGTGGCCGCCGCGCGGATCGTCGAGGCCCTTCAGACGATCGTCTCGCGGGAGCTCTCACCGCTCGACTCCGCCGTCGTGACGATCGGAACGATCCACGGCGGCGACGCCTTCAACGTCATTCCGTCGAGCGTGCGGCTCAAAGGGACCGCGCGCTGGTTCACCGAAGCGATCGGCGCGGCCATGCCCGGGAAGATCGAGCGTATCGTCACGCATACCGCGGCTGCCGCCGGACTGTCGGCGCGAGTCGACTACAGGCGGGTCAACCGGCCGGTCGTGAACGACCCCCGGATCGCGGACATCGTGATCGAGACCGCCGCGCGGCTGATCGGCGAGGAGAACGTCGAGACCGAGATCCGCACGCTGGGCGGCGAGGACGTGTCCGTGTATCTCGATGCGGTGCCGGGCTGCTTCTTCTTCGTCGGCTCCGCGCCGGAGGGACCGCACCGGCCGCACCATTCGCCGAGCTTCGCGATCGACGAGCGGGCACTGGCCGTCGGGACGGTGCTGATGGAAGCCGTCGCGCGGGAAGTCTCAAAGACGCTGCAATCGGCCTAGCCCGCGTGCAGACCGTCGTTCTCCTCTTTCTCGGCGCTTATTTCGTCGCCGTCCTGGCCACGGGCTTTGCATGGCGGCGGCGTGCCGGCCGTGACGAGGTCTCGTACTTCATCGCCGACCGCAGTCTCTCGACGTTCTGGGGATTCCTGGGGCTCGCGTCGTTGACGACGGGGGGTTCCACCACGATCGTGCTCGCCTCCTACGTCTACGTCCATGGGATCTCGGGTCTCTGGCTCGATCTCGCGGGCGCGCTCGGCCTCGCTTGCCTCGGACTCTTTCTCGCCGGGCGGATCCGGCGCGAGGGGGCGGTGACGCTGCCGGAAATCGTCGGCCGCTACTACGGATCCGGCGCCCGCCGGGCGGCCGCCGCGCTCGTGCTCGCCTCGGAAATCGTCTGGTTCGCGCTTCTCGTGACGGCGACGCAAACCGTCCTGACCGCCGCGCTTTCCGTGCCGGCGCTGCCCGCGCTCGTCGTCTCGACGGCCGTCTTCGTCACGTACACCGCCCTCGGCGGGCAGTTCGCCGTTGCACGGACGGATCTCGTCCAGTATGGAGTGATGCTCGTCGCCATTCCGGGCGTCGCGCTCTATTTCGCGCTCGAAGGCTCGCACGGGCTCGCGGGCCTGCCGCCCGACGCCTGGAGCTTCCCGTTCTCTTCCGACATGTCACCGGCCGATGTGCTCGCTCTTCTCGTGCTGGTCGGGCTTCCCCACCTCGTCGGGAGCGACGTCTATGCGAAGCTGCTTTCCTGCCGGGACGAGCGGACCGCGCGGCGCGCGGCGCTTCTCGCCGCGGCGTCGAAGGTCGTCTTCGGGCTCGCCGTCGCCTCGATCGCGCTCGCGGCCCGCAAGGTCCTGCCGCCGCTTCCGCCGGCCGGGGCGCTGCCGGCCGCAATCGCCGGGTTCGCGCCGCCCGCCGCGGCCGCACTCGTGCTGGTCGGCCTGGTCGCGACCATGCAGACGTCTGCGGACGTGGTCCTTCTCTCGGCTTGCGCGGTCAGCGTCCGCGACCTCGCTCCCGCGATCCTCCGCCGTAGTCCCGGCGTCGGCGCCGCACGGGCGCTCGCGCCGGTCTACGGCGCGCTCGGCCTCCTCGTCGCGGTCGCGCTGAAATCGAACGTCGTCGAGACCCTGAAGCTCGGATATTCGATCTTCGCGGCGAGCCTCATCCTGCCGGTGCTGGCGGCGCTCGTCCCGCGGCGGGCGGGCATACCGGCGCGAGGGGCGATCGTGGCGATGGTCGCGGGGGGCGGCGTCGCCGCAGTCGGGCGGCTGTTCCCCGGCCTCGCACGCGGCGTCGATCCCGTTCTCCTCGGCACGGGCGTCAATCTGGTCGTCCTTGTCGTGTCGGTCCTCCTCGCGCACGTCTTCCGTCTTCCGTCTACCGTCTCTCGACTTCGATGAGCGACGACGGACCTCTCGAGCGCGGTCGGACGCACCCGGCGTTCCTCAAGCCGGCCGGACCGAATCTCGGCGTCGCGCCGCCCCGGGGTGGGGTGCCGCCGCGACGGGGAATGTTCTCCTCGCTCGCGCACGGCACGTTCCGCCGGTACTGGATCGGACTCTTTCTCTCGAACATCGGAACGTGGATGCAGGTCGTCGCGCAGGGTTGGCTCGTGCTCCGGCTGTCGGACTCCGCGTTCGTCCTCGGGCTCGTCGGCTTCCTCGGCTCGATTCCGACGCTCCTTCTCGCCCCGCTCGCGGGTGTCGCGGCCGATCGCCTCGATCGCCGCAAGCTGTTGCTCGCGACCCAGTCGACGCAGATGGCCTGCGCGCTCTTCCTCGCGGCCGCGACGGGGCTCCGGTTCGTCTCGGTGCCTCTCGTCGGCGCGGTCGCGATCGTCAACGGGCTCGCGAACGCGTTCACGATGCCCTCGCACCAATCGCTCTTCCTCGATCTCGTCGGGCGCGAGGACCTGCTCAACGCGATCTCGTTGAACTCGATGCAGTTCAACCTCTCGCGGGTGATCGGACCCATGATCGCCGGCCTGACGATCGCGGCATTCGACGAGACCGGGTGCTTTCTTTTGAACGCCGTCTCCTATCTGGCGGTGATCGCGGCGCTGGCCACGCTTCCCGTGATGCGCCGGGACCGCTCGCCGAGCCGTGGCACCTGGATCGACCTGCGGATCGGCATGCGGTTCGCGCGCCGGACGGCGCTGATTTTCCCGCTGCTCGCGATCGCCGCCGCGCTCGCCGTTTTCGGAACGCCGGCGGTCACCCTCGCGCCGCTCTTCGCGCGAAAGCTGCTCCACGTCGGCCCCGAAGGTCTCGGGGGGATGCTCTCCGCCGTCGGGCTCGGCGCGGCGGCTTCCGCGCTGTTCCTCGCGTCCCTCGGCGATTTCCGGAGGAAGGGGCGCGTCGTCATCCTCTGCGCGATCGGGTTCGCGGGGTCGCTGCTCGGGCTCGCTCTCTCCAGACATTACATTCTCGCCCTCGCCTGCCTCGCTCTGCTCGGCGCGTCGATGTCCTCCTCCGCCTCGCTGATCAACACGCTCCTGCAGACGACCGCGCCCGACCGGCTGCGCGGCCGTGTGATCTCCCTCTACGCGCTCGCGTGGCTCGGGCTCGTGCCCGTCGGAAACCTTCAGGCCGGCGCCGTGGCCGAGCGGTTCGGACCGGCCGCGGCCCTCTTCGTGGGAGCCGCCGGAATCGTTTTGACGCTTCTGATCGTTCGGATCTTCAAGCCGATTCCGCGCGGCGCGTCGTGAACCCGCGCGATGGGCTATATTCCGACACCCCGATGACGCGGTTATCCGGCGGCGCAAGAATCGCGGTCTTCTGCGCGGTCGCGATCGCCACCGGGCCGGCGATCGCGAGCTCTCCGGAGCCGTTCCGGCCGCGGGGCCGCTACAACAACTCGGTCCATCGCTTCTTCCCCGACCTCGACTCGCGCTTCAACGCCGTCAGATACGGGCGGTGGCGGGCGTTCGAGATCGCGTGGAAGGTCGGGATCAATCCGGCGCTCGACTCCGAGTTCTCGTCGTTCCTCCTGAACCTGTTGAGCGATCCGCCGCGTTTTCCGCCGGAGGCGAAGCTCGTTGCTCCGCGCTTCGCCCGGGAAGCAGTGAGCGTTTTTCACGCGCTCAACTGGGGCGGCGTCTTCGAGCAGCAGGTGAGCGACATACTCGCGTCCGCCGATGCGATTCCAGACGTGACCGCCGGGCGTCTCGAACGGGCACTCGAAGCCTACCGGCGCGAACCCTGGGCGCTCTCGGAGCCGAAGGAGGAGGTGCCCCCTCCGGAAGCGCTCCGGCTCGCACCGATGTCCGCCCGGATCCTCCTCTCCGGCACGCGGCTCTTCGTGGTCGCCGCGGAGGGCCTCGCCGCGGCCGACTTCGGGCAGCAGCGCTGGAAGGTGCGCGACACGATCGCCGAATTCGATTCGTCGCTGGCGCGGGAGACGACTCAGGACCAGGCGACGTACCGCGTATCGGCGCCCACGGTTTCGCAACTCTACCCGTCGATCGCCGCGACCCTCGATCGGCTTTCGCGCTTCCGGGCCGAGGTCTACGGCGCGCTCGTTCCGGGAGGCGCGACCCCCGAGGCCCGAAAGGAACGGAATCGACGTCTGCGCGAGGTCGCGACGCGCTACGGGATTTCGACGAGAGGCATCGGTGTCGAGTAGCCCGAAGGACTTCCTCTCCCTCCGCGGGGGAGTGCGAGGGGTCTCCCCTCGCCGACAAGAAGTTCCGGCCGCGACCGAAGGTCGCGGTTCCCGCGAAGCGGGCGGCCGGAGGGGTGGGGTGAGGGGATTGCTCTTCGCCGCGCTGTTGTTGATCACCGTTTCTCCCCTTCCCGCCCAGGTCCTTCCCAACCTCGAGCCCGAGCGACCGCTCGCCGTCGAAGATGCCGCTCCGATTCCATTCCGCGCGATCTCCGCCGCTCTCGACTGGACGTACAACCTGCGGCGTGGAGGACTGAATGACCAGGGCCCCGGCCTCTCGATCAGCTGGGGCGTCCTGCGCAAGCTCGAGATCGGCGCCGCGCAGCGATACGTCACGCGGCCGGGCAGAAACGCGTTGCGAGGCATCTCCTCGGGAGACCTCGGGCTGCACGCCCTGTACGGAGTCGTCGAGGAGGGACCGCGTCATCCCGCGCTCGCCGCGCGCATCGGCGTCGTTTTCCCGACGGGCCTCGACTCGCGGGGCACCGACCTGGAGATCGGGGCAATCGCCACGCGGTCCTTCGCCAAGCTCCGCGCCCACGCGAGCCTCCGCTGGACCCGTCTCGGCGACATCCTTCCGACCGAGCGCGCCGACCGGGTCGAGGCAGGGCTCGCGTTCGACTTCTTGATGAGCGGCGCCGGTCGGACCGACACGCTGCTGCTCGCCGACGTCACCGTGCGCTCGAGCCCGTTGATCACCGGCAACGCGATCGTCGACGTCGAAGTGGGCGCACGGCAGCGAATCGGCATCCAGACGGCTCTCTTCGGAGCGGTGGGATCTCAGATCTCCGACACGCCCGACCGTCCGCGCCTGCGCGCACGGCTCGGCATCTCGCACCTGTTCTGAGACGCTCGACGGGGATCCGGCCTTGAGTTTCCGAGTCTTCGACTGCCACATCCATATCCAGCCCTGGGAGCAGTTTCTCCCGTCGAGCCGGGAGACCATGACCCGCGCGAGGACCGACGGCGAGCGGGTCGAAAGACTGATGGGCGACCCGAAGGAGCTTCTGCGGCTCATGGACGAGCAGGAGATCGAGCGTGCGGCGCTCATCAATTACGTCGCGCCCGAAGTGATCGGGTTCGACGAGTCGGCGAACGACTGGGTCTCGCGGTACGTCGCCGGCCACGAGGACCGGCTCGTCGCGGTGGGCTCGGTGCACCCGCGTCGAACCCGGGACGCCAGGGGCGACACGGAGCGCCTCTTCGAGCGACTCGGGATTCGCATGCTCAAGGTGCACCCGCCGCATCAGCTCTTCCCCGCGAACGACTACCTCTTCGGAAACGACGCCCTCGCGGCAATCTACCGGACGGCGGAAGAGCAGGGCCGCCCCGTGATGATCCACACGGGGACTTCGGTGTTCCC